>NZ_JBEXLR010000048.1:0-45527 GCF_040610095.1 Micromonospora sp. NPDC004540 | reverse complement strand
CGGCGCCGGTCAGCCGGATGCGTACGAGGCTGGCGGCCTCCGGAACCTCGAGGCGGGATCGTCCTGAGCCTGCCAGCCGCCTGGGGCGCCCCCGAGGAGCAGCGTCCGGCCGCCGCGTGGGGCGGTGCCGCCGCGGTGCCGCAGCAGCGCGAGCCGGAGCGGGCGGCCGACGAGCCGGCGCAGCCCGGCTGGGGTTCCCCCGCCGTGCCGACGCCGGCCGAGGCGCCGGCCCGGGCGAGCGCGTCCGTCCCGTCCCCCGACTCACCGCCCGCCTGGGCCGGCAACCAGGACAACCCGGGGCAGTGGACGCGCGAGCGTCCGGCCATCCCGGAGGCGGAGCCGTGGGCGCCCGGCGAGGCGTGGGGCCGGTCCGCGGAGGCCCCGCCCGAGCAGTCCGCGTCGCCGGGCTGGGAGCCGGCCCGCGCCGACGACGGGCCGATCTACCAGCCGGCCCCGGGTCCGGGGATCTCCGCGGCCAACGCGGTGCCGCTGCCGCCGCAGGAGCAGCGGGTGCCGGGCGCCGCCCTGGCCGCCGCGCCGCCCGCCGACTACGCGCCGTTCGACCCGGGCGCCGAGCCGGGCGACCGGAACCCGCAGGCGTACGAGCCGGAGCAGGCCGCCGACGCCGGCTGGGGTACCCCCGGTCCGGCGCACGAGGAGCCGCAGTCGCCGGCCGGGCCGGTGGTTCCCGCGCCGCGTACCTCGCCGGAGGCCGGCGCGGGTGGTGCCGTCTCGGCCAGCGCCTCGGTGCCGATGGCCAGCCGGGTCACGCCCCCGGCCGACCAGCCGCTGCCCACGGCCGGCGGGTCGGCCCCGCAGCCGCGGGTCTACGGCCGGCCCGCCCGCCCGGAGCCGGAGGAGGCGCCCGGGCAGGACGGCCCGAACGGCTTCCCCGAGCCGGGCCCGCAGTCCCGGACGGACGAGTCGGACCGCCCGCACGGGTACGCCGACGCGCCCCCGCTGCACGCGGCCCCGCCGTCCTCGCCGGCCGGCCCGCCGCCGTTCCCGCCCGGCGTGCCGTCCTTCGTGGACCCGCCCGGCAACAACCGGCCGGCCAACGGGGTGCACCCGCACAACGGCGAGCGCCCGGGCGGGCCGCACGACCCGTTCGGTGCCCCCGGCGGGCCGCGCGACCCGTTCGGCGCTCCCGGCGGTCACCAGGACCCGTTCGGCGCGCAGAACGGCCACCACGACCCGTTCGGCGGGCCGGGCAGCGCGCCCGGTGACCCGTTCGGGGGTCCGGCCGGCGGTCGTGCCTCGGTCGGCGTACCGGGGCCGGGGCCGATGGGCGAGCCGGGTGGCTTCCCGCCCGCGTTCCCGCCGCCGCCCCAGCAGGCCCCGCCCGGCTGGCCGCAGGCGGGCCCGGGCGGCGACCCGGACCAGGGCCGGTTCGAGGCGTTCCGGCCGGAGGCCGAGCCGAAGACCGAGGCGCCCACGCCGAAGGTGCGCAACGGACGGGTGCTGGCGCTGGTGCTGATCGCGGCGGTGCTCATCCTCGCCGTGCCGCTCGGCCTGCTCACCCTGCTCGGCAAGATCGGTGGGGACGAGAAGCCGGCGGGCTTCGACCCGGCGGTGGGCTCCTGCGTGAAGCAGTCCGGCGCGACCGCGGTGCCGGCCGACTGCGGCGAGCAGGGCGCGTTCACCGTGGTGTCGAAGGTCGACAGCAGGGACAAGTGTGCCGACCCGGCACAGCCCCAGGTGGTCCTCCCCGGTGACGGGACCAACCGGGTGCTCTGCCTCAAGCCGGCCGGTCAGTAGCAACTCCCACGACGGCGGGGCCACGGGATCCGTGGCCCCGCCGTCGTCGTCACTTCTGCCAGTTGGGGTCGCGACCGAGGTAGGCCAGCAGCGCGGCGACCGGGTCGGCGCCGGGCTCCGCGGGCAGCGCGGCGGCGTACGCGAAGCCGCGTAGCGGCTCGGCGGTCGCCCGGGCCGCCGGCATGAGCTGCTCGGCCAGTTCGGCGGTGAGCGGCGCCGGCTGCCCGGTGGCCACCGCGACGTCCCAGGCGTGGACGGCGGCGTCCAGCGCGCAGGCGGCGGCGGCCAGCCGCGGGTCCATGGTCGGCACGGGCGGCAGCGGCGTGCCGACCGGCCCACCCGCCGCGTCGACCCGCGCCCAGGTCGCGGCGGCCGCCTCGATCGCGTTCCGCACCACGGTCTGGACGCCCTCGTCATGGCCGCGCGGCGGGTCGAACGGGTTGTACGCCGGCGGCGTGCCGGCCCCGACATGCGCCGCCCACGCGTGCTGGTCACCGGCGGCGTGCATCAGCACCTGGCCGACGGTCCACCGGTCGCACGGAGTCGGGTCGTCGAGCCGGTCGGCCGGAACCCCCTCGGCGGCGCGGCGCAGGAGGTCGAGAGCGGTGGTGAGAACGGGGAAGCTCACGAGGCCGGTCCTTTCGGGGGAACGGAATGTTTCGTTCCGTTCCAGCTTAGCAGAACGGAACGATCTGTTCCGCTGCTATGGTCGGCGCATGTCCGCACCCGATCCCAGCCCGCTGAGCGGTCGCCGCGCCGAGGCGGCCCGCAACGACGCCCGGATCCTCGACGCCGCCCGCGAGGTCTTCCTGGCCGACCCCGACGCGCCCGTCTCCGCCGTGGCCGGCCGCGCCGGCGTGGGCATCAGCGCTCTCTACCGGCGCTACCCCAGCAAGGAGGACCTGCTGCGGGCTCTCGCCGCCGACGGCCTGTCCCGCTACATCGCCGACCTGGAGGCCGCGCTCTCCGCCGAGGCGCCACCGTGGGACGCCTACGTCGCCTGCCTGCACCGGGTCGTCGAGGGCGGTGGCCAGGCCCTCGCTCAGCGGCTGGCCGGCACGTTCGCCCCCACCCCGGAGCTGAGCCGGCTGGCCGACCGGGCGACGCGGCTGGCGGACACGCTCCTCGACCGGGTACGTCGGTCGGGCGACCTGCGCGACGACGTCAGCGAGGCCGACATCGTGCTGCTGCTGGAGACCGTCATGCTGGTCGACCTGCCCGGCGCCGACCGGGGCGCCGCGCTGCGGCACCGCTACCTCACCCTGCTGCTCCAGGCGCTGCACAACCCCGTCGAGGCCCCGCTCCCCGGCGTCCCGGCCCAGCAGGCCGACCTGGTGGCGCGCTGGCGGAGCCGGTCCGGCGGGTAGCTCGGCGGAAGCGTGTCGCTCTTCACCGCCCCATCAGGCCGGCGGCCGACGGCGGTGCGGCACGATGGGGGCATGAGCGCACGAGTACGGGCACCCGAGCTGCGCGGCCGGGGCTGGCTGAACACCGGCGGCAAGGACGTCACCCTGGCCGACCTGCGCGGCAAGATCGTCCTGCTGGACTTCTGGACCTTCTGCTGCATCAACTGCCTGCACGTGCTCGACGAGCTGCGCCCGCTCGAGGAGAAGTACGGCGACGTCCTGGTCGTGATCGGGGTGCACTCGCCGAAGTTCGAGCACGAGAAGGACCCGGTGGCCCTCGCCGCCGCCGTCGAGCGGTACGGCGTGCACCACCCGGTGCTCGACGACCCCGAGATGGACATGTGGCAGCAGTACGCGGCGAAGGCCTGGCCGACCCTCTCGGTGGTCGACCCCGAGGGCTACGTGGTCGCCACCATGGCCGGCGAGGGGCACGCCGAGGGGCTGGCCCGGCTGGTCGACGACCTGATCGCCACCCACGAGGCGAAGGGCACCCTGCACCGGGGCGAGGGCCCGTACGTGCCGCCGGCCGAGCCGGAGACCCCGCTGCGCTTCCCCGGCAAGGCCGTGGTGCTCGACAACGGCAACCTGCTGGTCTCCGACTCGGCCCGGCACTCCCTGGTGGAGCTGGCCCCGGACGGCGAGACCCTGGTCCGCCGGATCGGCACCGGCAGCCGCGGCCACGCCGACGGCCCGGCGGAGGGCGCCACCTTCGCCGAGCCGCAGGGGCTCTGCCTGCTGCCCCCGCACGTGGCCGAGGTGGCCGGCTACGACCTGGTCGTCGCGGACACCGTCAACCACCTGCTGCGCGGCGTGCGGCTGGCGACCGGCGAGGTGGTCACGGTCGCCGGCACCGGCCGGCAGTGGCGCTCGACGGTCGACGACCATGCGCACGACGCCCGCTCGGTCGAACTCTCCTCCCCCTGGGACGTCGCCTGGTACGACGACAAGGTCGTCGTCGCCATGGCCGGCATCCACCAGCTCTGGTGGTTCGACCCGACGAAGCGGACCGCCGGCATGTACGCCGGAACCACTGTCGAGGCGCTGCGCGACGGCCCGCTGCCGGACGTCTGGATGGCCCAGCCCTCCGGCCTCTCCGTCTCGGCCGACGGCGCCCGGCTCTGGGTCGCCGACAGCGAGACCAGCGCCATCCGCTACGTGGAGAACGGCGTGATGGGCACCGCCGTGGGGCAGGGCCTGTTCGACTTCGGCCACGTCGACGGCCCGGCCGACCGGGCGCTGCTCCAGCACCCGCTGGGGGTGTGCGCGCTGCCGGACGGCTCGGTGCTGATCGCGGACACCTACAACGGCGCGGTGCGCCGCTTCGATCCGGAGACCGAGCAGGTCGCCACGGTGGCCGACGGGCTGGCCGAGCCGAGCGACGTGGTGCTCACCACCGAGGGCGAGGTGCTGGTGGTCGAGTCGGCCGCGCACCGGCTCACCCGGCTGGCCCCGGGCGCGCTGACCGCGGCGGGCGCGAACACCGTGGACGGCCCGCGGCACAAGCTCGAGCGCAAGCCCACCGACGTGGCGGCCGGCGAGCTGACCCTCGACGTGATCTTCACGCCGGCGCCCGGGCAGAAGCTGGACGAGACGTACGGGCCGTCGACCCGGGTGGTGGTCTCGGCGTCCCCGCCGGAGCTGCTGGTCGAGGGGGCCGGGACGAGCACCGACCTGTCCCGCCGCCTGGTGCTCAGCGGCGACGTGGTGCAGGGGGTGCTCCAGGTGACCGCCCAGGCGGCCACCTGCGACGCCGACGTCGAGCACGCCGCCTGCCACCTGACCCGGCAGGACTGGGGCGTGCCGGTCCGGGTGGTGGCCGGCGGGGCGACCCGCCTGCCGCTGGTGCTGCGCGGCCTGGACGCCTGACGCACCGGGCCGCCGGTCAGGCGAACGGGGTGAGGACGACCCCGGCGTCGATGAGGGCGGCCCGGACCAGCTCGGCGCAGCGCACCGCGCCCGGGGTGTCGCCGTGCAGGCAGATCGACTCCACCGGGCAGGGCACCACGCTGCCGTCGACCACGACGACGCTCCGCTCGGTGGCCATCCGGACCGCCCGGTTGGCCACCTGCTCCGGGTCGCTGATCAGCGCGTTCGCGGCGCTCCGGGGCACCAGCTGCCCGTTGGGCAGGTAGTTCCGGTCGGCGAAGCCCTCGGCCACCACCCGCAGGCCGGCGCCGACGGCGAGCTGGGCGAGCACCGAGCCGGGCGGGCAGAGCAGCGGCAGCTGGTGGTCGTACCCGCTGACCGCGGCGACCAGCGCGGCGGCCTGGGCCTCGTCCGAGGCCGCCGCGTGGTAGAGCGCGCCGTGCGGCTTGAGGTAGCGCACCCGGGTGCCGGCCAGCCGGCAGAAGGCGTCCAGCGCGCCGAGCTGGTAGATCGTCTCGTCGCGCAGCGTGGCGAAGTCGTAGGCGATGTGCCGCCGGCCGAAGCCGGCGAGGTCCCGGTAGCCGACCTGGGCGCCGACGGCGACCCCGCGCCGCGCGGCGGCCGCGCAGACCCGGTGCATGGTGGACGCGTCACCGCCGTGGAAGCCGCACGCGACGTTCGCGGAGGTGACCAACCCCAGCAGCGCCTCGTCGTCGCCCAGCCGCCAGATGCCGAATCCCTCACCGAGGTCAGCGTTGAGGTCCATGGAACGTCACCGTAGTGCCTGGGCGGGCCTGGGCGAGCGGGGTCACGTCCTCCACCACCCCGATGACCGGGTATCCGCCGGTGGTGGGGTGGTCGGCCAGGAAGATCAGCGGTTGGCCGTCCGGCGGCACCTGCACCGCGCCGAGGACGAGGCCCTCGCTGGGCAGCTCGCCGGCCACCGCGCGGGGCAGGGCCGCGCCGACCAGTCGCGCGCCGACCCGGTTGCTGGCCGGGCTGATTTCGTACGCGGTGGTCAGCAGCAGGTCGAGCGCGGCGGGAGTGAACCAGTCCTGCCGGGGTCCGGGGCGCAGGGCCAGCCGCAGCACGGCCGGCACGGCCGGGGCGACGGTGAGGTCCACCGGGGCCGGCGGGCCGGCCGGGGCGCCCAGGGTCAGCCGGTCGCCGTCGCGCAGCGGGGGCGGGCCGAGGCCGGAGAGGGTGTCGGTGGCCCGGCTGCCGAGCACCGGCTCGACCGCGATCCCGCCCGAGACGGCGAGCCAGGTGCGCAACCCGGCGCGGGCGGGACCGATCCGCAGGACCGCCCCGGCGGGCAGCGACAGCGGCCGGCCCAGGTCCCCGGGCCGGCGCTCGGCGGGCCGGCCACCGCGGCGCGGGCCGTCCGGGGCGGGTGGGCGCTCGACCAGCAGGTCCACCTCGGCGCCGGTGAGCGCCACGGTGACCGCCCGGGTGAACCGCAGGGTGCAGCCGGTCAGGGTGATCTCCAGGCCGGCGGCGGGCTCGGGGTTGCCGACCAGCCGGTTGGCCAGCCGCAGGGCGGCCGGATCGAGCGCGCCGGAGCGGGGCACGCCGAGGTGGGCCCAGCCGAGGCGGCCCTGGTCCTGCACGGTGGTGAGGGCACCGGCCCGGAGCACCTCGATCATGCGGGCACCAGCCGGACCCGGGTGCCCGGGGTGAGCCGGGCCGGTGGGTCGGCGTGCACGTCGAAGAGGACCAGGTCGGTCCGCCCGACCAGCAGCCAGCCGCCGGGCGAGGCGGTCGGGTAGATCCCGGCGTACGGGCCGGCCAGCGCCACCGAGCCGGCCGGCACCCGGGTACGCGGGGTGGCGAGCCGGGGCACGGCCAGCTCGGCCGGCAACCCGGTGAGGTACGCGAACCCCGGCGCGAAGCCGCAGAACGCCACCCGGAACTCGGTCCGCCGCAGCCGCTCCACCACGGCGGGCACGTCGACGCCCCAGTGCTCGGCGACGGCGGGCAGGTCCGCGCCGTCGTACACGGTGGGGACCCGGACCTCGGCGGCGCCGGCAGTTGCGGCGGCGCCTTCCGGGGTCCACCCGGCGATCCGCGCGGCGGCCGCCGCCGGGTCCGGCACCCCGTCGACCAGCACGGTGGCCGCCGCCGGGACGATCTCGACGGCGCTCAGGTCGCCCGTCGCGCGGCGGCGCCACAGCTCGGCCCGCCACGCCTCGACCTGTTCGGGGCCGTCGCAGTCGAGCAGGAGGGCGTGGGCGCCGACGGGCCGGATCCGCATCCCGTCATCCTCGCGTCGACGACCGTGACGGTCCACACTACTTGCAAGTAACCTACGGTGTCGTAACCTGTTGGGCGTGACCACCTCCGCACCGCTCCGGCTCAAGCCGGCCGACATCGGGAAGCCCCGGATGCGCGGCTGGCTGCACACCTACGCGTTCTTCGCCGCGCTGGTCTGCGGCATCGTGCTGTGCTCCATCGCCGCCGCCCGCCCCGGCTGGGCCCCGCTGGTGAGCTGCCTGATCTACAGCCTCACCGTGTGCGGTCTCTTCGGCACCAGCGCGCTCTACCACCGCCGGGTCTGGTCCGAGCGGGGCTACCAGATCATGCGCCGGATGGACCACTCGATGATCTTCGTGTTCATCGCCGGCACCTACACGCCGTTCTGCACCCTGCTGCTGGACACCCGGCACGCCACGATCATGCTCGGCCTGGTGTGGGGCGGCGCGCTGGCCGGGGTGGCGGTCAAGCTGATCTGGCCGCACGCGCCGCGCTGGGTCTCCGCCCCGCTCTACCTGGCGCTCGGCTGGGTCGCGGTGGCCATGCTGCCGGAGATCCTGCACGCCGGCGGGGTCACCGCCCTGGTGCTGCTGAGCGTCGGCGGGGCGATCTACAGCGTCGGCGCGATCTTCTACGCGCTGCGCCGGCCGAACCCGTGGCCGACCGTCTTCGGCCACCACGAGTTCTTCCACGCCTGCACCCTGGTCGCGGCGATCTGCCACCACGTCGCGATCTACTTCGCGCTGTTCGCCTGAGCGCCGGCCGGTCCGGAAAGCAGGCGAAGGCCCCGCGCCGTTGCGGGGCCCTCGACGTCTGCTGCGGGGGTGCGGGTCAGGCCGGGTAGCCCGTGCCCGGACGGCGCACCTCGCGGTACTCCTCGCGCACGACCCGGTCGTCCTGCACCGGCACGACCGGCTCGGCCACGACGCGCTCGCGCACCGGGGCGGCCACCACCCGGCGGCGGCTGTTCCAGAAGTAGAGCGTGGTGATCAGGCCCGCCACTCCGGCGAGCATGAGCACCCAGCCCACCACGTTCAGGTTCAGCCATCCCAGGTTGGCGTCGATGGCGAACGCGAAGATCGCGCCGAGCGCGATGAGGAAGATGCTGGCACCGATGCCCATGACGTCGCCTCCTTGGCGTCCTGCTGGCGTTTCCTGCCCGCCGCGGCCATGGATGAGGTAGCGGCACACATCGACTTACCCAGGCGCTCCGATCGCCAATCAGGCAAGCTGAGTGCATGACGGACGGCAGGAACCAGCAGCGGACCCTGGTGCTGCTGCGACACGCCAAGGCGGAGCAGTCCCAGGAGATGCCGGACGAGGAGCGGCCGCTGACCGCACGGGGGCACGCCGACGCGGCCGCAGCCGGCGCCTGGCTGGCCCGGCACGCGCTCCTCCCCGACGTGGTGCTCTGCTCGACCGCCCGGCGGACGCGACAGACCTGGCACGGGGTGGCGCTGGGCGCGACCGGATCCCCGCCCGAGGGCGGCCCGGGGGGGTCGGCGCCGGCGGTGCGCTACGAGCCGGCCGCGTACGAGGCGCAGCCGGACGGGCTGCTGGACCTGGTCCGGGCGGTCGACCCGGACGTCCGCTACGTGCTGCTGATCACCCATAATCCGGGCATCTCGCTGCTCTCCGCGGTGCTCGACCCGGAGCGGGCGGATCCGGACGGGCTGCGAACCACCGACCTGGTCGTGCACCGGCCCACCACCCGGTGGGCCGAACTCGCGCCCGGCGGGGCGCCCATCACCGCCCGGCACACCGCACGCGGCTGAGCCCGCCCGGAGGCGGGCTCAGCCGGTCAGGACGGCGGGGCGGTGGGCGGCGGTGGGTCCGGCGGCGGGGGCATCATGGCGGTCGGGTGGGAGAGCCGGTTCTCCTCCACGATGAGCGTCCGTGCCCGCTTACGCCGGTCCTGCCAGAACCAGAGCGTGGTGAGCAGCACGGCCAGCCCGGCCAGGATGAACACCCAGCCGACCGCGCGCAGGTCGATCCACCAGACGTTGGCCCGGATGGCGAAGGTCATGATCGCGCCGAGCGCGATGAGAAAGATGGCGCTGCCAATGCCCATGTGCGCTGCACTCCCCCGTGCGGTGGCCCTTGGGCGTGCCTTGTCGTGGTCCGCGACGGTTACCCGCCAGGCGGCGGGCCTACCGGGCGGGGGGCGAAAACACGACGGCGGCCGGCGAGCTCGTCCGCTCGCCGGCCGCCGTGGTCAAACCGGTCACATCACCCCGTGGGGGATCAGAACGCCTCCTCCGGGAGGTCCATGATCTCCAGGTCGGCGCCCTCGATGATCCGCCGGTCGGCGCCGATGCGGGGCAGCACCTCGCGGGCGAAGAACCGGGCGGCGGCCACCTTGCCGGTGTAGAACGCCTTGTCGGTGGCGGAGACCTCGCCGCCCAGCGCCTTCAACGCCACGTCGGCCTGCTTCTGGAGCAGCCAGCCGACCACCAGGTCGCCGATCGCCAGCAGGAACCGGCGGCTGCTCAGGCCGACCTTGTAGAGGGCGCGCGGGTCGCCGCCCTGGGCCTCGGTGAGCCAGCCCATCATCACGCCGAGGATGTTCTGGATCTCGCCGAGCGCCTTGCCGAGCGCCTGCCGCTCCTCCTTGAGCTGGCCGTTGCCGGCCTCGGAGGCGATGAACTCCTGGATCTCGCCGGCGACCGCCATGAGCGCCTTGCCGTTGTCCCGGACGATCTTCCGGAAGATCAGGTCGAGGCTCTGGATCGCCGTGGTGCCCTCGTAGAGGGTGTCGATCTTGGCGTCCCGGACGTACTGCTCGAGCGGGTAGTCCTGGAGGAAGCCGGAGCCGCCGAAGGTCTGCAGCGACTCGTGGCCGAGCAGCTCGTAGGCCCGCTCCGAGCCGACGCCCTTGACCAGCGGCAGGAGCAGGTCGTTGACCCGCTTGGCCAGCTTGGTGGCCTTCTCGTCGCCGGCCGCCTCGGCGACCGCGACCTTGTCCTGCCAGGTGGCCGTGTAGCAGACCAGCGCGCGCAGGCCCTCGGCGTACGACTTCTGCATGAGCAGCGAGCGGCGCACGTCCGGGTGGTGGGTGATGGTCACCCGCGGGGCGGTCTTGTCGGTCTGCTGGACCAGGTCGGCGCCCTGCACCCGGTTCTTGGCGTACTCCAGCGCGTTCAGGTAGCCGGTGGAGAGGGTGGCGATCGCCTTGGTGCCGACCATCATCCGGGCGTACTCGATGATCATGAACATCTGCCGGATGCCCTCGTGCTTCTCGCCGAGCAGCCAACCCTTGGCCGGCACGCCGTGCTCGCCGAAGGTCACCTCGCAGGTGTTGGAGACCTTCAGGCCCATCTTGTGCTCGACGTTGGTGGCGAAGACGCCGTTGCGCTCGCCCAGCTCGCCGGTCTCCTCGTCGAAGTGGAACTTCGGCACGACGAAGAGGGACAGGCCCTTGGTGCCCGGGCCGCCGACGCCCTCGACGCCGACCGGGCGGGCCAGCACGTAGTGGACGATGTTGTCGCTCAGGTCGTGCTCACCCGAGGTGATGAAGCGCTTGACGCCCTCGATGTGCCAGGAGCCGTCCGGCTGCTGGATCGCGCGGGTGCGGCCGGCGCCGACGTCCGAGCCGGCGTCCGGCTCGGTCAGCACCATGGTCGAGCCCCACTGCTTCTCGATGAAGAGGCGGGCCCACTTCTTCTGCTGCTCGGTGCCCTCGACGTGCAGCACGTGCGCGAAGGACGGGCCGGAGGCGTACATCCAGATCGGGGCGTTGGCGCCGAGCACCAGCTCGGCGAGCGACCACCAGAGGGCGCGCGGGGCGTTGGTGCCGCCGAGGGCCTCGGGCAGGTCCAGCCGCCAGAACTCCGAGTCCATGAACGCCTGGTAGGACTTCTTGAACGACTCCGGCAGCGGCGCGGTGTGCGTCGCGGGGTCGAAGACCGGCGGGTTGCGGTCGCTGTCCGAGTAGCTGGCGGCCAGGTCCTCGCGGGCCAGGCGGTCGACCTCGGAGAGGAAGCTACGGGCGGTGTCGACGTCCAGGTCCGTGTACGGCTCCTGGCCGAACGTCCGGTCCGCCCCGAAGACCTCGAAGAGGTTGAACTCGAGGTCCCGAAGGTTGCTCTTGTAGTGGGTCATGCTCGCTGGCCCCGCTTCCGGACAGGTGTTACCGATCAGTAACTCCAGACTGTATTACTCGCCGGTAGCCAACGACAAGCCGATCTCCGAAGTGACAGCGATTACACACTTCCGGTTCACCTGACGGAGTGACCGGCGACTCAGCTCTCGGCCGCGCCGACCTCCCAGCTCGGCACGGGCGCGGCGGTGGCGCTGCGCGGCCCGGTGTACTCCATCAGGACCAGCGCGATGTCGTCGTCGAGGCGGCCGTGCACCCATTCGACGAGGGCGGTCTCCAGCGAGGCGAGGCCGTCGGCGACGGTGCCGTGGCCGAGCAGCCGCCAGGCCCGGTCGGCGGTCGGGAAGAACTCGCCGTCCCGGCGCGCCTCGCCCAGCCCGTCGGTGAAGAGCAGCAGCCGGTCACCCGGCTCCAGCCGCTCCACCCGGGGCCGGACCACGGGCATGAAGCCGAGCGGCGGCGCGGGCGCCGGCGGTTCGAGCGGGATCACCGCGCCCCGGCGCAGCAGCAGCGGCGGCGGGTGGCCGCAGTTGACGATGGTGAGGGTGCCGCCCCGCTCCTCGACCAGCGCGGCGGTGACGAAGTCCTCGTCGCCGACGTTGCGGGCCACCGCCCGGTCCAGGTCGGTCACCACCGCGCGCAGGTCGGCCCGCTCGTACGCCACGTGCCGGTAGGAGCCGAGCACGATGCTGGCCAGCCGGACCGCGTCCAGCCCCTTGCCGCGCACGTCACCGATGATCATCCGGACGCCGTACGGGGTGTCCATGGCCTCGTACAGGTCGCCGCCGATCTCGGCGGTCGCCGTGGAGGAGATGTAGCGGGCGGCCACCGCCAGGGTGCCGACCTGCGGGCCGAGCGACCGGAGCACCGCCTGCTGGGCCACCGAGGCGAGCCGGGACAGCTCCGCGATCTGCTCGGACTGGCGCTGGCGTACCGCCGCCACGGCGCCGGCGATGGCGGTGGCCAGCGCGATGCCGGCCACATTGACGGCGGTGACCAGCGACATGGTCTGCTCGGCGAGGGCGAACGCGGCCCCGATCCCGGTGGCGAGCAGGCCCACCCCGAGCACCACCCGCCAGGACGCGAGCGCGGCGGCGAGGAACGGCGCGGCCACCATGAGCGCGACGTAGTGCGCCGGCCGCCCGTCGGCGAGTTCCACGACGGACACGATCGCGAGCAGCGCGAGGGCCGCGCCGAGGCCGGCGCGGGATCCGGGGCTCAGCGGGCCGCGGCCCGACTGGAAGGGTTGCGTGCGTACACCGGACAGCATGCCTGATCGACGTGAACGGGTGAATGAACCTGGCCCGTCGTCCGAGGAGGTTCTGCCCGGCCGGATCCCGTCGCCGACCCGATCGCCGCCGGTCACCCGGTCAGCCGAGGACCTCGTACCTGACGGTCAGCTCGCCGAGGTCGGTCGAGGCGATCGCGGCGAAGGCGGCCCGGGACAGGTCGATGCACCGGCCGTCGATGTACGGGCCGCGGTCGTTGATCCGCACCACGACCGACTTGCCGTTGGCCGGGTTGGTCACCCGCACCCTGGTGTTGAACGGCAGGGTCTTGTGCGCGGCGGTCAGCGCGTCCGGGTTGAAGGTCTCGCCGTTCGCGGTCATCTGCCCCTCGTCATAGAAGGACGCGCCGCAGGAGCCGCTGTCCACGACCTTCGCGGCGGCGGTGGTCCTCGTCGCGGCCGGCTTCGGGCTGGCGGTCCGGGCCTTGCTGCGGGACGCCGCCTGGGTCCGGGTCGCCGTCGGGCTCGGGGTGGCCTTCGGCGAGGGACTGAGGCTGGGCGACGCGCTCGGCGAGGCGGAGGGGGACGCCGAGCTGGGGGCGAGGGTGCTGGGCAGGGCCTCGACCGCGGCCGGTCGGGCGGCGGGCTCGGCCGAGGTGAGCTGGACCGCGCCGACGGTGCCGCCGACGGCGAGCACCACGCCGACGGCCGCGGTGGCGGCGATGCCGGCCGGCGAGGAGAACTTGCGGGTACGAAGGTGCCTACCAGCCACCGCCCGGTCCTTTCGTCTGCTGAACAAACCGGCTCGGACCGTAACGAGAGAAGCACTTCGGAAGTCAACGTGATCATGATGGTATGCCCGCATTTACCCCGGTACGTGTAGCCGATCAAGCCAGCGCCACTCCACCGAACGGACGAAGGAGCGCTGGCCGGGGCCGGTGCGGCATCGCCTGGCGTCGGTGCCCCAGGATGGAGGGCGTGCTGAGCCGACGCCTGGTCGAACTGTTCCGCTGGGTCGACCCCGGCGCCGGGAGCAGCCATCTGGTCAGCGACCTCTCCGGCTGGTGGCGGGATCCCGAGGTGCTGGCCGGGGTCGGGCCCGCCCTGGCCGGCCTCTTCCCGGCCGCCCGGCCGACCGTGGTGGTCGCCCCCGAGGTGACCGGGCTGCTGCTCGGCCCGCTGGTCGCGGCGGCCGCCGGCGCCGGGTTCCTGCCGGCGTACAAGGACGGCGGGGAGCGGCGCCGGGTCGGGCCGATGCGCTGGGCCGAGACACCCCCGGACTACCGGGGCCGGCAGCTCCGGATCGGTGTGGACGCCCGCCGGCTCGGTCCCGGCGAGCGCGTGCTGCTGGCCGACGACTGGGTGGCCACCGGGGCACAGCTCGACGCGCTGCGCCGCCTGGTCCGCGACAGCGGGGCCGAGTTCGTCGGGACGGCCGCGCTCGTGGCGACCTGCCCGCCGCCGGTCGCCGAGCGGCTCCGGCTGCGCGCCCTGCTCAGCGGGGAGCAGCTGCCCGAGGGTTGACCTCAAGGGAGCTTCAACTCCGAGGATCGGCGCATGGACGACGACATCCTGGACGAGGCGTACCAACGGCTGCACCGGACCGGCCCGGAGTTCGAGGGCTGGCTCTCCAACCACGGACCGATGGCGGTCGAGGCGCTGGTCCGCCACGGCCACGGCGCCCGGGTGCACCGCTGGCTGGACGACTACCTACGCCGGCTGGACGAGCTACCGCGCGGGCTCCGGCCGATCGACGACTGGCGGGCCGCGCTGGGCGACCCGAAACGGGCCGGCGACTGGCTCGCCCACTTCGACCGGGAACTGCGCGACCGCCCCTGGCGCGGGGTGCTCGGCGACTGGTGGCCCCGGCTGCTGCCGGGCATCGCGGCCGGGGCCACCCACGGGGTGATCCGGGTCGGGCACGCGGTGCGGGTGCTGCGGACCGACGGGGAGAACCCGCAACGGCTGGCCGAGCTGGGCCAGGCGCTCGGCTACTGGGCCGCGCGCTGGCAGCCGGTGCCCGGCGCCGGCCCGCTCACCGGGCGGTCCGACGTGCCGGCCGCGCTCGCGGCGGTGCCCCGGATCCCGGCGCAGACCGGCGGGATCCGGGACCGGCTGGGCCGGCTGCCCGACCTGCCCGGCTGGTCCGGCGCGGCGACGGCGCTGCGCCCGCCGGCCGACCCGGCCGGGGCCGAGCGCACCCTCACCGAGCTCGTGCACGGGGCCGGGCTCGACTACCTGCGGTTCGGGCACGGCAACCCGGTGATGCTGGTGCACGCGGTGACCGCACCGACCGCGGTGCTGCGTACCCTGCCGGCCCTGGATCCGGCGCTCTGGGCCCCGAGCGTCGCCGCGGCCTGGTCCGCCACGGCCGCCGTGACCTCGGTGTACGCCCCACCCGCACCGGCCCCCGCACCGGCGGTGCCTGCCGGTGGGCCGGCCGAGGTGTTCGCACGGGCCGCGCGGCACGGCGACGCGCACGTGGTGAAGCTGGCCGACGCGGTGCTGGAGGCGCACGCGGCGACCGGCGACGCGCGGGTGCTGGCCGCCGCCGGCTACGCCGGTCAGCTCATCTGAACGAAGTCCTCCACGGCGGTGCAGACTCGGCCCAGGGCCTCGGCGGAACGCGCCAACGGGCCGGGCACCAGCATCGAGTGGTCGGCGTCCGGCACCTCCAGCACGTGCGGGCTGAGCCGGCGGGCCACGGCGCCGTTCCAGAGCGAGTCGGCGGTGCCGCCGACCAGCAGGCACGGCGCGGTGGCCCGGCCGAGCGCCTCGACCACCTCCGGGTGGTTGAGCACCGGCGTCAGCCACACGGCGCGCAGCCCCCGGTCGGCCGCGAGCGGAGTGGCGAAGGTGCCCAGCGACTTGCCGACCAGCAGGTCGGCGCCGTCGAGCACCGGGGTGACCTGCTCGGCCACCCAGTCGGCGCTCCGGTCGGCGCGCAGGTCGCGAGGCACCTGCCAGGTCACCTCGTGCACGGCGAAGCCGAGGCGGCGCAGCGCCTCCCCGACGTACGCGAAGAGCGGGGCCCGGGTGTCGTAGCCCCGCCCCGGCACCAGCACCGCCCGCCGAACCGCCATGCCGCCCACGCTAGTCCCGCCGGGCCGCCCCGTGGGGGCGGACGAAATCCCGCGACGGGCCGGCGGGCGGCGGTTAGCCTCGGCAGGATGTGGCCCCGCATCGGTGGACTCCGCACCCTCGCCCTCGGCACGCCCGGCGAGCTGCGCACCACCCTCAACACCCTCGTGCTCTCCGGCGTGAAGACCGCCACCGCCGGCCTGCTGACCGACGAGTACGCCGCCGAGAACGAGGAGCTGGAACACGTCGGCGAGCGGCTCGCCCTGGTTGACGACGACGACAAGCTGATCGGCGTCGTCGAGGTCACCGGCGTCGAGGTGGTGCGCTTCGCCGACGTGTCCTGGGACTTCGCCCGCTCCGAGGGGGAGGGGGACCGGTCCATCGAGGAGTGGCGCGAGGGCCACCGCCGCTACTGGGCCCGGGTGGGCTTCCCGGTCGACGACGACACCCAGGTGGTCTGCATCCGGTTCCGGCTGGTCTCCGCCGGCGACGGCGGGATCAGCACCGGCGACCTGGGCACCTGACCGGTCACGCCCGGCGCAGCTCCGGCAGCAGCTCCGCCGCCTCGACCAGCACCGCCTCGTCGCCGGCGTACCAGCTGCTGGCCCGGGGCCAGTGGGTCGCCACGTCGGTGAAGCCCAGCCGGGCCGCCCGGGCGACCTGCTCGGCGAAGAAGTCCGCGTTGCTGAGCGAGAAGACCGGCGCCGAGTCCAGCGACAGGTAGCGGTCGAGGGTGGCCGGGTCGCGCCCGGCCTGCTCCAGCGTCGCGTCCAGCCGGGCGGACAGCTCCGCCACGCTCGACCACCAGCTCTCCAGGTCGTCACCGCCGAGCCCGGTGGTCACCCAGCCCTGCCCGAAGCGGGCGACCAGCCGCATCGAGCGGGGCCCGTTCGCGGCGACCACGAACGGCACCCGGGGCTGCTGGACGCAGCCGGGATTGTTCCGCGCGTCGACCGCCGCGAACCACTCGCCGCGCCAGGTCGTGCCGTCCTCCCGCAGGACCAGGTCGAGCAGCTCGGTGAACTCGGCGAACCGGTCGACCCGCTGCCGGGGCGGCAGGGTCTCCCCGCCGAGGACCGCCGAGTCGAAGCCGATGCCCCCGGCGCCGAGACCGAGCAGCACACGACCCCCGGAGACGTCGTCCAGCGCCGTCACCTGCCGGGCGAACGCCGCCGGGTGCCGGAAGTTCGGCGAGGCGACCAGGGTGCCGAGCCGGATCCGGGAGGTCACCGTCGCCGCGGCGGTGAGCGTGGTCATCGAGTCGAACCAGGGGCCGTCGACCAGGTCGCGCCAGCCCAGGTGGTCGTAGGTCCAGGCGTGGTCGAAGCCCCACTCGTCCGCCTGCTGCCAGCGTCGCCGGGAGTCCGACCAGCGCTGGTCGGGGAGGATCACGATGCCAATCCGCATGATCGCCAGGGTACGACCCGGGTCGGACAGGCCGACCCGGGTCGGGGGACTACGCCGTCATTAGGTCGGCGACCACGCAGGCGACGTTGTCGGGTGCACCGGCGGCGTACGCGAGGTCGACGAGGCGCCCGGCGGCGCTCTCCGGGTCGTCGGCCCCGGCGAGCGCGGCGTGCAGCGCCTCGGGGTCGACCACCGCGGCGAGCCCGTCGGAGCAGAGCAGGTAGCGGTCGCCGGCCAGGGCCGTCCGAAGCGCCAGGTCCGCCTCGACCTCGCCGGCCCCGAGCGCCCGCGCCAGCAGGGCCCGCTGCGGGTGCGCCGCGGCCTCCACCGGGCTGAGCTTTCCCTGGTCGACCAGCGACTGGACGTAGGTGTGGTCCTGGGTGAGCCGGGACAGCTCACCGCCGCGCAGCAGGTAGGCCCGGGTGTCGCCGACGTGCACCAGGGCGAGCCGGGTGCCGCGCCGCAGGATCGCGGTGAGCGTGGTGGCCGGCTGGTGGGCGGCGGTGGCGTGCGCGCGTACCGCCCGGTCGGCCGCGCCCACCGCGTCGGCGAGCGCGGTGAGCAGTTCGGTGGCCGGCGCGTCGGCCGGCTCCAGCGGCCGCAGCGCGTCCACGGCGGCGGTGCTGGCGGCGGCCCCGCCCGGGCCCCGCACACCGTCCGCCACGGCGAGCAGCGTCCCGCTGGCGTACGCGGTGTCCTCGTTGGACTCCCGGACCGTGCCGGTCTCGCAGCGGACGGCGTACCGGAAGGTGGTCTCGGACATGGTGGTGCCCCTCTCGGTGAGCTGGTCGACGAGGAGCGCGACGGCACGACCGCGGGCGACCGTGTCGGCGCTGACCCGCCGCCACCAGGCGTCCACCGCCGCGGCGGTGGCGGCCTGCGGCAGGCCGCAGACGGCCTGGATCTCGGCCAGCGGCATGCCGGCCCGGCGCAGCGCGGCGATCAGCCGGGCCCGGTCGAGCTGGGCCGGCGCGTAGTACCGGTAGCCCGAGTGCGGGTCGACGGCAGCGGGCGGCAGCAGCCCCAGCTCGTCGTAGAGCCGCAGCGCCTTCGGCGTCAGGCGCGCCGCGCGGGCGAACGCCCCGATGGTCAGCAGCTCCACGGACCCATCCTCCTCGCGCCGGTCGCGTTCCTCGTGCCGGTCACGGCGACCGGCACGGACCACGCTGGGCCTTGCCGCAGGGGCAGGGTCAAGGCGGTGGTTTTCAGCCTCGACCGAGCTTCGCCAGCATCCGGCCGAGGTGCGGCTCGACCGTGCCCGGCGCGGCCTCGGCCACCTCGCGCGGCGTCCACCAGCGGACACCCCGGAACTCGGCCGGGTCGGGGATCAGCTTCTGGTCGCGTCTGCCGGTCAGCACATACCAGAGGCTGACGTCGGTGTGCCGCTCCTCCGGCGGGCCGACGGTCTCGGTGACCGTGAGGAAGGCCGGGCGCTCGCCGAGGGCCGGCGCGAAGACGGCCGGCACGCCCAACTCCTCCACCATCTCCCGGCGGACGGTCTGCGCGGGGTGCTCGCCCGGCTCGACGTGACCGCCGCTGGGCAGCCACATCCCGGCTCCGCGGTGGTCGACCAGCAGCACCGCGCCGTCGGCCTCGTCGCGGAGCAGGAAGTAGGCCACCAGGTGCGGCGAGGGCGTGCGCGGCTTCGCCCGGCGGAAGATGTCCGTCGTCCCGGCCAGCCAGGCCAACGCCGCCGCGCGGTGCCGCGCCTCCTGCTCGTCGCCCGGCGTCAGCGCCTCGACCATCGCCCGGATCTCGTCCCGCACGCCGTCATGGTGCCAGCCGGGTCCGACAGCGTCAGGCCGCCGGGGCGGGGTTGGCATCGACCGCGGCGCGGACGAACTCGCGTACCCGGGTGGTGGTGTTGCTGGCCAGCCACACCGGACCGCGCCGGATCGGCGGCGCGTCGCGGATCGGCACGTACGCCAGGTCCGGGCGAGCGTGGTAGTGCCGGGTCTGCTCGCCCACCGGCAGCACCCCGCGCCCCATCGCGACCAGGGCCAGCATCTCGGAGAACGTGGCGCCCGGCGGACCCTGCGGCACCGGCCGCCCCGACGGGGTCCGGTCCGGGGTGCGGTCCCGCTTGAAGGCGGCCGAGGTGACCGCCGGGTACTGCACCACCGGATGGTCGGCGAGCGCCTCCAGCGACACCGACTCGGCGCCGGCCAGCGGATGGTCCGCGGCCACCGCGAGCACCCGGCGCTCGTGCAGCAGCGCCGGGCCGTTCGCCATGCCGTCGAAGGGGTACGCGGCGATCAGCACGTCGACCGAGCCGTCCCGCAGGCTCGACCGGGTGGTGGCGAGCGGGGCCTCCTGGACGTGCACCACGCAGTCCGGGTGGCGCTCGGTGAACAGGGCGACGGCCCGGAGCAGCACCGGGGCGGTCGATTCACCCACGTACGCCACCCGCAGCTCGCCGGTGAGGCCGCGCCCGGCGTCGACGGCGCGCTGGACGGCATCCTCGATGCCGGCCACCAGCGGACGCAGGTCGTCGGCGAGGCGGGCGCCGATCGGGGTGAGCCGGACCACCCGGCTGGTCCGCTCGAAGAGCGGCGCGCCGATCCGGCGTTCCAGCTTCCGCACCACGTGGCTGATCCGCCCGGTGGTCACCCGCAGCCGCTCGGCGGTCCGCCCGAAGTGCAGCTCCTCGGCGAGGGTCAGGAACGTCTCGATCTCGTACCGCTCCAGCACCGCCGACCCCCATCGTTGAATCCTGGTCAACGATCGTAGCCCGATCGCGTCTTGGTCCGGACGGCGCCGCGGACGAGTGTTGACGGTGTTCCCGCCGCACACAGGAGGACCACATGGATCCCGTCACCACCTATCTGACCGGCCTCGACGCGCCGCTGCGCGAGACCGGCGAGAAGCTGCGTTCCGTCGTCGAGGCCGCGTTGCCGGAGGCCACCGGCGCGATGTGGCACGGGCACCCGGTCTGGGGGCTGGGCGACCGGCCGGGGAAGACCCCGATCTGCCTGGTCAAGGCGTACCCGTCGTACGTCACCTTCGGGCTGTGGCGCGGGCAGGACGTGACGGACGGCTCCGGCCGGCTCGTCCCGGGGGCGCGCCGGATGGCCTCGGTCAAGCTGCGCGCCGTCGACGAGATCGACCCGGAGCTGTTCACCGGCTGGCTGCGTGCGGCCCACGCGCTGGAGACCCGGTGAGCGCCGTGCGGGTGACCGGCTTCGACCACCTGGTCCTGGCCGTCACCGACGTCGAACGGTCCCTCCGGTTCTACTGCGACACCCTCGGCCTGGCGCCGGTACGCGTCGACCGCTGGCGCGCCGGCGAGGTGCCCTTCCCCTCGATACGTGTCAACGCCGACACCATCATCGACCTGGTCCGCGGCCAGCCGGACGGGTCGAATGTGGACCATTTCTGCCTGGTGGTCGAGCCGCTCGACTGGGCGGAGGTGGTCGAGTCCGGGGTGTTCACCGTGCTGACCGGGCCGGTGCCGCGCTTCGGGGCGCGGGGCACGGCCACCTCGATCTACGTACGCGACCCGGACGGCAACACCGTCGAGCTGCGCTGGTACCCGGAGTCTTGACTTCGAGCCCGCTCGAAGCCGGAGAGTGGCAACCGGCGGAACCACGACTCGGGACGGGGAGCGGATCATGAAGCGCACGTTGGGACGGAGCGGGATCGACGTCAGCGCGCTGGGCATGGGGTGCTGGGCGATCGGCGGCCCGTACGCCGGTGGCGACAACCAGTACGGCTGGGGCCGGGTCGACGACGCCGAGTCGACCCGGGCCGTCCGCCGGGCCCTCGAACTCGGCGTCACCTTCTTCGACACGGCGAGCAGCTACGGCGCCGGGCACAGCGAGGCGGTGCTCGGCCGGGCGCTCGGCGCCGACCGGGACCGGGTGGTGATCGCCACGAAGTGGGGGTTCACCTTCGACGAGCGGACCCGGGAGGCGCTCGGCACGGACAGCAGCGTCGCGTACCTGCGCGAATGCCTGGACGGCTCGCTGCGGCGGCTGGGCACCGACCACGTCGACCTCTACCAGCTCCACCTCGGCGACCTGCCGGTCGCCGAGGCCCTGGATTTGATCGGGCCGCTGGAGGACCTGGTCGCCGCCGGCAAGATCCGGGCGTACGGCTGGAGCACCGACGACCCGGAACGCGCTGCGGCCTTCGCCGCCGCCGGCCCGCACTGCGCCGCCGTGCAGCACGACATGTCGGTGCTGGCCGACCGGCCGGCGATGATCGAGCTGTGCGAGCGGGCCGGGCTGGCCAGCATCAACCGCGGGCCGCTCGCCATGGGCCTGCTCAGCGGCAAGTACGCCGACGGCCGCACGGTGGCCCGGGACGACGTGCGCTCGCAGAGCTACGAGTGGCTGACCTACTTCCGCGACGGCGCCGGGGCGCCCGAGTGGCTGGCCCGGGTGGAGGCCCTGCGGGAGGTGTTCGCCACCGGCGGCCGTACGCCGACGCAGGGCGCGCTGGCGTGGCTCTGGGCGCGCAGCCCGGCCACCGTCCCGATCCCGGGGTTCCGCACCGTCGCCCAGGTCGAGCAGAACGCCGGCGCGCTCGCTGAGGGCCCGCTGCGGCCGGACGAGTTCGCCGCCGTGGAGGACCTGCTGGCGGATCTGCGGGCTGCTAGCGTCGCCTGATGCCTGAACTCGAACGGCTCGCCGCCCAGCATGCTCCGGCGTTGCTCCGCTTCGAGCGGGCGAACCGGGCGTACTTCGCCCGGTTCGTGCCGGACCGGGGCGACGACTACTTCGACGAGTTCGACGACCGGCTGGCGGACCTGCTGAAGGAGCAGGACACCGGCCGGTGCCACTTCCACGTCCTGGTCGACGAGGACGGCACGGTGCTGGGCCGGTTCAACCTGGTCGACGTCGCCGACGGCAGCGCAGAGCTGGGCTACCGGGTGGCCGAGCGGGCCACCGGGCGCGGCCTGGCCCGGGAGGGCGTCCGCCGGGTCTGCGCGCTGGCCCGCGAGGAGTACGGGCTCCGCCGGCTCGTCGCCGCGGCCGCGCTGGCGAACCCGGCCTCCCTGGCGGTGCTCCGGCGGACCGGGTTCGTGCCGGTCGAGGAGGTGCTGATCGGCGGCCAGCCCTGCCTGCGGCACGTCCTCGACCTCACCGCCGGCTCCTGACCCGCAGGTGACCGATGAGAATCGCCGGCTGGGCAGGTCATACCGGTGACCGACTCGGACACCTCGAAGGAGACCGCCCCGATGGCAACCCCCACGTACCGCACCGCCCTGCCGCCGATCGTCGACCGGGAGACCTGGCTGCGCGAGCGTGACCAACTGCTGGCCCGGGAGAAGGCGCACACCCGCGAGGGCGACGGGATCGCGGCCGCCCGGCGCCGGCTGCCGATGACGCTGGTGCCGCCCGTGACCGTGCAGGGCCCCGGTGGGGAGACGCCGCTGCTGGAGGTCTTCGAGGGCCGCCGGATGCTGATGGCCTACTTCCACATGTGGCACGACGGCAAGCCGTACGAGGACCAGTGCGAGGGGTGCACCTTCTCGACCTGCCACATGGAGATGCTGGACTACCTGCACGCCCGGGACGTCACCTACGCCGTGTTCTGCCAGGGTTCCTACGCCGAGAGCGCCCCGTTCGCCGAGTTCATGGGCTACCCGTTCCCCTGGTACTCGGCGCGCGACTCCGACCCGGCGCTGGCCGACGGTCGTGGCTTCGGGTTCATCGCCTGCTACCTGCGCGACGACGACCGGGTCTACGAGACCTACTGGACCACCGGCCGCGGCGTGGAGGCGCTCACGACCAGCTACCACGCCCTCGACCTCACCGTGTACGGCCGGCAGGAGAAGTGGGAGGACTCGCCGGAGGGGTGGCCGACCGTCAGCGGGCACCAGTGGCGTCTCGACGGCCGCCCGATCGCGCAGTGGGGCCGCCCCGGTGTCGCGGCGACCCGGGGATCCTGCTGCGGCAGGTGATCAGGCGGTGAGAGCTACCGTCACGGGGTGCTCGAGGAGCTGATCCGGCGCTACCTGCACGCGGTCGACGAGGCCCTGCCCGGCTACGTGCGCGCGCTCTACCTCGTCGGTTCCGCCGCGCTCGGCGCCTGGCAGCCCGGTGCCAGTGACATCGACACGGTGATCCTGACCTCGCGCGCGGCGACCGGCGACGACCTGGCCCAGCTCGCCCGGATCCACGCCGGGATGCCTCGGCCACCCCACTTCGACGGGGTCTACCTCGAACCCGCGCTGGCCCGCTCCTGGCCGGCGGACCGCAGGGCCGTTCCCTTCGTGGTCAACGGCGAGCTCCGGACCGACGAACCGTGCGGCGAGCTGACCCCCGTCCTCTGGCTGACCCTGCGGCGCCACGGCATCCCGGTGCGCGGCCCGGCCGTCGCCGAACTGGGGGTACGGGTGGACCCGGAGCAGCTCCGCCGGTACAACCTCGACAACCTCCGGGACTACTGGCAGTCGACGGTGGCCACGGTCCCGGCGGAACTTGCCGGCGTCGACCCGGCCACCGTCATGGACGGCGGGATCGTGAGCTGGTTCGTACTGGGACCGGCCCGGCTGCACTACACGCTGGCCCACGGCGACGTGATCTCGAAGGCCGCGGCGGGCGACCACCTCGCGGCCCTGTTCCCCGAGTACGCCCGGCTCGCGCGCCGGGCTGTCGGTTGGCGCGCGGGCGAGGCGGAGCAGTTCACCGCCGCCGACCTGGTCGCCGCGGTCGACAGCGTCAACGCGGTCGCCGAGGACGCCTGGCGCCGCTTCGGCGACTGAGGGCACCCGCAACCTTGTGGCCCTGACCGCCCGGCGGGTGGCGGGAATCGAACCCGAGGCTAGACGTCGACCCGTAGGCCCGCCTGCTTGTTCGCCTCGGCTTGCGGCAGTCCGGACGCCTGGAGCAGCTCACTGGCGACAGCGCGCACTCGCGTGGCGACGACCTGTCCGGAGAACTCGACGCCTTCGGCGCACGCCTCGTTGAGGGCTCGGGCTTCGACGTGACACTTGACGACCTTCCCTGATTCCCTGACCAGGGAACCCGCGGTAGGGCGGGTCCTCCGTGCTGACCGGCGCCCTGCGCCCCCTGCGCGACCCGGACGTGCCCGAGCTGGACGAGGACGACGAAGGCGTGGACTGAACGCCCACATCGGGTGACGCGGGCATATCAGGTGGCCGGGTGCTCGGAAATCGCCAGCGCCGGTAGGGGAGCTGATGTCAGGCTGCCATGTCTGACTAGGCCTTGATTGGCGCGGCCGTCCTGGCGGCCTGCTCGATCTTCGCGCAGTAGGCTGCACGGGCTTCCTCGTCGATCTGCTTCTCGTGTTCGGCGCGCAACCCGGTCCGGCCGTCGAGGCCCTCGCGCAGGATGTCGGCGTGCCCGGCATGCCGGATGGACTCGCCGAGGACATGGACCATGATGGCGAACAGGTTCGTGTCGGCATAAGGCTCCGGCCACCACGGCACGTGGCCGGGGGCGTCGAGGGGAAGCTCGTTGATCGTCGCGTCCGAGTGTTCCCACGTGCGGCGGTAGAACGCGATGATCTGATCGCGGGTCTCGTGCTCGGTCGCCCACAGATCGCTGCCGTTGGAGTCCTGCCACCGGGGCAGCGGTTCCGGGGAAGGGCGGTCGAAGACCTCGCCGAAGTACCTGGCCTCGACGGTGGCCACGTGTTTGACCAGGCCGAGGAGGTTGGTCCCGGTCGCTGTCAAAGGTCGGCGGGCGTCGTATTCGGACAAGCCGTCGAGTTTCCAGAGCAGCGCCTTGCGGTCCCGCCGCAGTCTCCCGTGCAGGTTGGCTTTCGCGAATTCATCGTTCATGCGGCATGAGCCTGCCATGGCTACTCGTGGTCTCAAGATCCAGGACCTGGGTAACACTCCGCCACCTGTGGTACTGGCCCGACGGCTGGTCAAGGTCGACGAGCTGATCAGAACCGGCGGCGACGGCTGGGAAGGAACTGATCGGCCTCTACCGTCGCCGGCCACGGGCGAGGCCGTTCGACCCAGGCCGCCGCAGCACATCCGCATTCACCAGCGTTGCCGGGTGGTACGACTGTTTCAGAGGCTGACAGAAGCGGCAGAAACGGGGCGAACCGATGACGGGTGGCGCGGCCCGGCTGGTGCGGGGACGGGAGGAGCAGCGGGCGACGTTCCTGGACCTGTTCTTCGACCTGGTTTTTGTCTTCGCGCTCTTCCGGCTCTCGCAAGGACTGCGGCAGCATCTGAACTGGAACGGCGCCTTCCAGACGCTGGTGTTGCTGCTCGCCCTGTGGTGGGTGTGGACCCAGTCGGCGGCGGTAGGCGACAGGTTCGACCCGTGGCAGCCCACGATACGGCGGCTGGCCATCGGGGCCATGTTCGGCAGCTTGGTGCTGGCGGCCGCAGCGCCTGCGGCGTTCGGCGGGCGTGGCCTGGTCTTCGCCGGCGTGTACGTCGCCGTCCAGGTCGGTCGCAGCCTGATTCTCGTGATCTTTACGTGGGGCGATAAGCGGGCGCAGCGTCCCGAGCTGCGGGTGCTGTTCTGGTTCGGCGTGTCGGCGGTGCCGTGGCTCGCGGGCGCCCTCGTGCAGGGTTGGCCGCGTGGGGTGCTGTGGGCGTTGGCCGTGGCCGTGGACTACGCGGTGCCCGGACTCGGCTGGCCCATGCCGAGGCTGGGCCGCGCCGGTGCGGCGGAGTTTTCGGTCTCGGGCGAGTTCCTGGCCGAGCGGCTTCGGCAGTTCTTCATCATCGCGCTGGGCGAGCTGATTCTGGTGACGGGGTTGGGGCTCAGCAGCGGCGGCTTCGAGGCGGCCCGCGGCGCGGCGGTCGTGGTGGCGTTCGTGACCACGGTGCTGCTGTGGTGGATCTACATCTCCCGTGCTGGGGAGGTGTTGGGCGGGGCCTTCGCCGCGGCCCGTGATCCGCTCCGCGTTGGCGTGTCGGCGATGTACGCCCACGTGGTCATGGTCGCCGGCATCGTCGCGATCTCCGTCGGCGACGAACTCGTCATCGAGCACCCCTTCGGACACACACCCCCGGCGTGGGCCGCCGTCATCTTCGGCGGACCCGCACTGTTCCTCGCCGGACGGGCCATCTTCGAGTACGTGGTGTTCGGTCGGGTGTCCCGAGACCGCGTGGCCGGGGTCCTCGTGCTCGCCGCCATCTCGCCAGCAACGATCTTCCTGCCGCCCGTGCTGGTCGCCGCCGCCGCTGCCCTCGTCCTGGCCGCGATCGCCGTAACCGACGCAGCCCATGCCCGAGGACGCCCACCAGAGCCGCCCTCACCACCTGGCTAGCCGGAAGCGTCATCCACGTCCCGAGACTGTTCCGTCACGGACCTCCTGAGACTCGACATCGCCGGCAGCCGGTGTCGTACTTCGCTTGATGCGTAACGCGGTGGCTCCACTTGATGGGCCACGCCTCGACCCGGGCCGCGATGATCTACCAGCACACCGCGCGGGAGCGGGACGAGCACATCGCTGATGCGCTCAGCTTGCAGATCAAGCAGAGCAGGGATCGGGCACGTAGCGGGCACGGCCAGCGCAAGAAGCGGTAGCAACGATCGAGGCCCCAGCCAGGAAACCTGTCCTGAGCTGGGGCCTCACGCTGGAGCGGGTGACGGGAATCGAACCCGCACTGTCAGCTTGGGAAGCTGATGTTCTGCCATTGAACTACACCCGCAGGCGGCACCACTGTACCTGAGGTCACCACCTCCCTGCACCCAGGTACCCCCGGAGCCGGATCACGCGTCGCGCCGCCCGGCAATCAGGCCGAAACGATCTTGTAACGGCTGGAGCGGCGACGAGCAGCAAGAAGTTTCCCCACGGCAACTTATGGTCGTTCTCAAATCCTTCGATCGGATGTAACGTCTCCCACACGTTTCCGACCCGGCGTGACATACCCCCTGTCACGCCGTTCGAAAGAGGTGGGCCCATGGGACTTCGTCCCAACCTGCTGACCCGGCGTACCGCCGGCGTCGCGTCGACGACCCTCGCGCTGCTGCTGAGCACCGCCGCCGTGGGTGTCGTCCCCGCAGCATCGGCCTTCTCGGCCGCCCCGTCCGGCTCCTGCGTCGAGCCGGCCGATGTCCACTCGGACGCCCGCGTGAAGAAGGGCGGCCACGCCAAGCTGGACCCGAACGAGCTGACCGCCAAGCAGGTCCGCGAGCGCGACGCCGACCTGGCCGCGGCGCTGCGTGAGCGGGCCAACTTCCGCGCCGGCGCCGGGGCCACCCCACTCGCCACGGTGACCATCCCCGTCGTCGTCCACGTCATCCAGCGGGACAGCACCCGGGCCGGCGGCAACATCCCGGACTCGCTGGTCACCCAGCAGATCGACGTGCTGAACAAGGCGTACAGCGGTGCCACCGGTGGCGCCCCCACCGCCTTCAGCTTCCAGCTCACCAAGGTGCACCACGTCACCAACGCCGCCTGGTACCCGATCGTCCAGGGCTCCTCGGCCGAGCGCTCGATGAAGTCCACGCTGCGCGAGGGCGGCAAGAACACCCTCAACATGTACCTGGGCGAGTTGAGCGACGACCTGCTCGGCTGGGCCACCTTCCCGCAGCGCAAGCTCAACAGCATGGACGGCGTGGTCGTGCTGAGCGAGTCGCTGCCGGGCGGCACCGCGACCAACTACAACCAGGGCGACACCGGCACCCACGAGATCGGCCACTGGCTGAACCTCTACCACACCTTCCAGGGGGGCTGCTCCGGCTCGGGTGACAGCGTCTCCGACACCCCGGCCGAGGCCTCGCCGGCCTTCGAGTGCCCGACCGGTCGGGACACCTGCACCACCGCCGGCCTGGACCCGATCACCAACTTCATGGACTACACCTACGACTCGTGCATGTACCAGTTCACCCCTGGTCAGGCGAGCCGCATGCTGACCGCGTGGAACGCCTACCGCGCGGCCTGACCGTCCCGCACCACACCCCGGTGCCGGTCCCGTCCTCGGACGGGGCCGGCACCGGCCTTTTCAAGGGCAGGCACCACCGGGTACGGGGTCAGGCCGCCGGGCGGCGGGTGTCGAATCCGTGCCGGCCGCGCCGGCCTTCGGGGGCGAGCGGATCACGCCGGGCCGGGGCGGTCGCCAGCGGGTCGAGCCAGACCCGCACCTCCGGCCGGCCGCCACCGGGGCGCGTCACCTGGTCGCGCCGGGTCAGCATCGCCACGTCAACGGTGAACTCGAACAGCCGCCAGTCGCCCTGCGGCGCGGCCCGGCCGATCCGGGCCACCCGGGCCACCGTCGCCGGGTCGGTCACCGGGCGGGCCCGGCCGGCCACGTAGGCCTCGTCGTCGCTCTCCTCCGGCGGGAAGGAGTGCAGCGCGTAGCGGCCGTCGCGTTCGAGGTCGCGACGCTTCGGCGAGTCGATGACGAAGCACCAGAGCCCGTCGTCGGTGATGACCGGGGAGACCGGGTGCACCCGCGGGCCGCCGTCGGCGCGGACCGTGGCGAGGTAGCCGAAACCCGGCCCGTACTGCTGCAACAGGATGCGGATCTCGGCGGCGAGTCGGGGCTCGTCGGCGGCGAATTCGGACCAGGAAGCCATGCGGACATTCTATCGAACACGTGTACGAAGATGTAGTCCGACACGCAGGTCACCCGTACCGGTATGGTGTTCCGATGCTGCTCTCCGACCGCGACCTGGTCTCCGAGATCAAGGCGGGCACGCTCGCGCTGGAGCCCTTCGAGCCCACGCTGGTGCAGCCGTCCAGCATCGACGTACGTCTCGACCGGCTGTTCCGGGTCTTCAACAACCATCTCTACACCCACATCGACCCGGCCGTGCAGCAGGACGACCTGACCTCGATGGTGGAGGTGCCCGAGGGGCAGCCGTTCGTGCTGCACCCGGGCGAGTTCGTGCTCGCCTCCACACTGGAGGTGATCTCGCTGGGCGACCAGCTTGCCGGGCGTCTGGAGGGCAAGTCCAGCCTGGGCCGGCTCGGCCTGCTCACCCACTCCACCGCCGGATTCATCGACCCGGGCTTCTCCGGCCACGTCACGCTGGAGCTGTCCAACGTGGCGAACCTGCCGATCACGCTCTGGCCCGGCATGAAGATCGGTCAGCTCTGCATCTTCCGGCTCTCGTCGCCGGCCGAGCACCCGTACGGCTCGGCCATCTACGGGTCGCGCTACCAGGGGCAGCGCGGGCCGACCCCGAGCCGGTCCTGGCAGAGCTGGCGCACCTGGCCGACCCGCTGACCAACCGCCGCCGGAACGGCGCAGGGGCCCCCGCGACGCGGAAGCCCCTGCGGACCGGTCAGCCGGGGCGGCCGTAGCTGTTGATCTGGCCGTCGTCGACGCGTTTCATCGTGATCGGCTTGCCGGACTGGGAGGCGTGCACCACCCAGCCGTCACCGACGTACATGGCGACGTGGTGCAGGTCGCTGTAGTAGAAGACGAGGTCCCCGGCGCGCAGCTCGCTCCGGCTCACCCGCCTGGTCACGTCGTGCTGCTGCCGGGCGTTGTGCGGCAGCGAGACGCCGGCCTTGGCCCAGGCCGCCATGGTGAGGCCGGAGCAGTCGTAGTGGTCGGGGCCGGCGGCGCCCCAGACGTAGATCTTGCCGATCTGGGCGCAGGCGAACTTGACCGCGACGCCGGCCGGGCCACCGGGGTAGCCGGCGGGGCAGGGCGCCGGGCGCAGCGGACCGCCGCCACCGCTGCCGTAGACCTTGAGCCGGAGCTTCTGGAGCTTGACGATCTCGGCGTCGATCTGCTTCTTCCTGGCCGCGAGCTGGGCCTCGGTACGGGCCAGCTCGGTGATCATCGCGTCCAGCGGCTGCTTCTTGGCGGCCAGCTGGTCGCGCAGCTCGGCGACGGCCCGCACCTGCTCCTGCTGGCGGTGCGCGAAGCGGTCGAGCAGTTCGAGGCTGTCCACCAGGTCGCTCGGCGACCGGCTGCCCAGCAGCGCGTTGACGGTGGAGAGGTTGTTGTCGCCCTTGTAGGCGTCGGCGGCGAGGCCGCCCACCTGACCGAGGGCGGCGTCCACCCGGGCCTGGAGCGGGGCGATCTGCTTGGCGAGCGCGGCGGCCTGCTTCCGCTTGGCGGCGAGCTGCTCGCGAGTGGCGTTGACCTGTTCGATGACCGGTTCGAGCTTGTTCCAGTCCTGGTCGATCTGGCGCTCGATCTCGGCGACCGACGGTTCGGCGTGCGCCGCCGTGGCGCCGCCGGTCAGGACGACGGCGGTGCCGACCAGGGCGGCCAGTGCGGTGGTGAAGCGGGACCAGCGGGAACGCGGCACAGCCGGCGACCGGTCGACCGACCGGCCCGACGGTGGCCGCGGGGCATGGTGTGCCACCGGGCTTCCGTACTCCTTCTTCCTGGCCGCCTACCGGGTTAGCTGACGGGTTCGGGCGGGAAGGGAGCCGCCCTACCGCAGTGGCTGCGGATTCACCCCAGTTACCTGGGTCCCCGGCTCGCCCGGAGGCGACTCGGCGGTGTCGGACCGTCACCACCCGGTTGGACGGTGAAGCTGGCGGTCGACGATTGACCAGAGTAGAGAGCGTCGTTATCGTTCCGCAACCCAACAGGGCGTGACACTCCGTACGTGAAGGTTTTCTTCATGCGAGATTACTGGCTGGAAAGGTATTGACCCGGAGGGTGCGCGGGGTGAGGGTGGGGACGCAGTGACCCCCATCCCTGTCTGGAGGTTCGATGCACCTCTCACCCCCGCCGTCGGGCAGACGGATACTGCTGGCAGCCGCCGTCGCCGCCGCCACCGCGCTGGTGACGACCGGACCGGTGGCCGCCGAACCGCTCACCGCCCAACCCGCCAGCGACCGCCAGGAGCAGTACGCCGCCGCCGCGGCGGAGTACGGCGTGCCGCAGAGCGTCCTCCTCGGCGTCTCTTACCTGGAGTCGCGTTGGGACACCCACCCGGGCCAGCCGAGCACCAGCGGCGGCTACGGCCCGATGCACCTCACCGACGCCCAGCACGTCCTCGCGACCCCGGCCAGCGGCCACGTCGACGAGGACGAGGACCCGCGGGGCGACGACTCGCGTCCGCTCACCCTCGACCCGGCCATCGCGGCCGCGCCGGCGGAGGACGTGCTGCCGCAGGCCTCCCTGCAGACGCTCGACGCCGCCGCGTCGCTCACCGGCCTCGCCGAGGAGGCGCTGCGCACCGACGCGGCCGCGAACATCCGGGGCGGGGCGGCGCTGCTCGCCTCGTACCAGAAGGAGTTGGGAGCGCCGGTCGGCGCCGGCACCGACCCGGCGGCCTGGTACGGCGCGGTGGCCCGCTACTCCGGCGCGGACACCGAGGACGCGGCGGCGGCCTTCGCCGACGAGGTCTACGACCAGCTCGGCCTCGGCGCGGCCCGGACCACCGACGACGGCCAGCGGGTGACCCTCGCCGCCACCGCGGTGACGCCGGACGAGTCCGGGCTGCACAAGCTGGGCCTGCGCCGCGCCGAGCGGCCGGACGGCCTGGAGTGCCCGGTCCGCCTCGCCTGCGAGTGGATCCCGGCCCCCTACGAGAAGTACGGCCCGGGATCCGGCGACTACGGCAACCACGACCTCGGCAACCGGCCGGCCCAGCAGAAGATCGAGTACATCGTCATCCACGACACCGAGGGCTACTTCGGCCCGAGCGTGAAGCTTGTGCAGACGAAGACCTACCTGGGCTGGCACTACACGCTGCGGTCGGTGGACGGCTACGTGGCCCAGCACATCAAGGCCAAGGACGTCGGCTGGCACGCCGGCAACTGGTACGTCAACGCCAAGTCCATCGGCCTGGAGCACGAGGGCTTCGCCGGGCACGGCACCTGGTACACCGAGGCGATGTACCGGACCTCGGCCAAGCTGGTCCGGCACCTGGCGCTGAAGTTCCAGATCCCGCTGGACCGACAGCACATCATCGGCCACGACAACGTGCCCGGCACGGTCGCCGGAAACGTGGCCGGGATGCACTGGGACCCGGGCCCCTACTGGGACTGGTCGCACTACTTCGACCTGATGAAGGCGCCGTTCCACTCCACCGGCACGCCGAACACCGGCCTGGTCACCATCGACCCGGACTTCGCGTCGAACCGGCCCGCCTTCAACGGCTGCAACCAGCAGCCCCCGTTCCCACCGGGAGAGGGCGCACCCCCGGTCGCCGAGCCGTGCCCGCTGCGCGGTTCCTCCTCGGTGATCCTACGGAGCGCGCCGAGCGCGACCGCACCGCTGGTCAACGACCTGGGGCTGCGGCCGAACGGCACGCCGGACACCATGTACATCAAGGACCACGGCGCACGTGCCTCGGCCGGCCAGACGTACGCCCTCGCGGACATTCAGGGCGACTGGACCGCGATCTGGTACCTCAACCAGAAGGCCTGGTTCTACAACCCGGCCTCCGCGCCGACCGCCAAGTGGGCGAACGGCTTCGTGGTGACGCCCAAGCCCGGGAAGACCACCATCCCGGTGTACGGGCGCGCCTACCCCGAGCGGGCGGCCTACCCGGCCGGCGTGCCGTACCAGGCCATCTCCCCGCTTCAGTACACCCTCTCCGCGGGCCAGCGGTACGCGGTCGGCGGGGTCCTGCCGGGCGAGTACTACCGGGCCGTCACCTTCGACGGCTCCTCGCCGGGTGACTGGACGGTGATCCGCGGTGAGAACCGGTACGTGCAGATCCAGTTCGGCCACCGAGTGATGTTCGTGAACCTCGACGACGTCCAGATCCAGCCCGCCTCGGTCGGCGCGCCCGCCTGACCGACCCGACGACGAAGGCCCCCGGTCCGCGTGGACCGGGGGCCTTCGTGCTGCTCGGGGTGGGTCAGTACGGCCTGCGGTAGCCGGCGACCGGCATGTAGCCCACCTTGGAGACCTGGACCGGTTTGCCGGTCCGTGGTGCGTGCACCATCAGCCCGTTGCCGAGGTAGAGCCCGACATGGTGCAGGTCGCTGTAGAAGAAGACCAGGTCGCCCGGTCTGGCGTCGCTCGACGCGATCTTCCTGCCCTCGTTCCACTGGGCGCCGGTGAAGTGGGTGAGCGAGATGCCCGCCGCCTTGTAGGCGTACTGGGTGAGGCCGGAGCAGTCGAACGAGTTCGGGCCGGTGGCGCCCCAGACGTACGGGTCACCGACCTGGAGGCAGGCGGTCTTGATCGCGGTCCGCGCGGCGCTGCTCACCACGCCGTCGATGGCCGGGCAGCCCTCCGGGCGGATCGAGGTCACCGGCAGCATCGCGGTCAGCCGCTTGATCTCGGAGTCGATCTGCTTCTTCTTCGCCGCCAGCTCGTTGCTCTGCTTCTGCTCGGTGGCGATCAGCGCGTCCAGCTTCTGCTTCTGCTTGTTGTACTTGTCCCGGACGGCGAGCACGCCGGCGATCTGCCTGCGCTGGTCGTCGGCGAGCCGGTCGAGGATGACCAGCTGCTCGGCGAGCGTGCCAGGCTTGGTGTTCACCAGCAGGGCGCCGAGGTCCTGGGACGGGCCCTGCATGTAGTAGCGGGCGGCGATGTCGCCGACCTTGTTCATCGCCAGCGCCGACTCCAGCTCGAGCGGCACCATCTTCTTCTCGAGGTCGGCCGACTTCTTCTTGTTGACCTTGAGCTGGGCGCGCACCTTGTTGTACTGCTCGATGGTGGGCTCGAGCTGCTCCCACTGCTTGTCGATCTGGGCGTCGATCTCGTCCACCGAGGGCGCCGCGTGCGCCGGGGCCGCCAGCAGCCCCGCGCCGACCGCGACGGCCGCGACCACGGTGAGGAGACGGCGTACCACCCGGTGGAACCCGGCCGGTCGGCCGGGCGGCTGGCTCGGGGCGTGACGATGAGGGGGCATGGTTGCCACCGGCACGGACTCCTTTGCAACCGACCGCCGGGCGCCTCGCGAGAGGGAAGGTCGAGGCAGACGACCCACAGCGGTCGGTGCCCCACATTAGGGAAGGCACCCGGGTGGAATCAAGGCGACCTTTGGTTCAATCACGTCTGCGCAACCGCTTGCACACCAAGGGTATTCATTCACTTGCCAACGATTGCCGTCAATACGTCGTCGAGTGTCACCACGCCGAGGGGCCGGCGGCCGTCGCTCACCAGCACCATGTGCCGGCGCTCGCGCCGCATGGCGAGCAGCAGATCGGCCAGCGTACGGTCGGGCGGCACCACGGCCAGCGGCCGGTAGACCTCGGCGGGCACCGGCGCCCGGCGGCTGGCCCCGGCGTAGCCGAGCACGTCCTTCACATGCACGAAGCCGAGCACCCGGCGGGTGGCCCGCTGCACCACCGGAAAGCGGGACCGCCCGGTGCGGGTGGCCAGCACCTCCAGCGACGCCGGTGAGACGTCCTCGGCCACCGTGGTCACCGTCGACCACGGTTGCAGGGCGTCGGCCGCGGTCCGGCTGTGCAGGGCCAGCGCGCCGGTGATCCGGGCGTGCTCCTCGGCGTCCAGCAGCCCCTCGGTACGCGCCTGCGAGACCAGGCCGGCCAGCTCCTCCGCGGTGAACACGGTCTTCACGGCGTCGGTCGCCTCGACCCGCCACAGCCACAGCACCTGCCGGGCCGACCACTTCATCGCCAGCAGCAGCGGCTTGGTGGCCAGGCAGAAGGCGAGCATGGCCGGGCCCAGCCAGAGCGCCGACGGCTCCGGGCCGGCCAGGGTGATGTTCTTCGGCACCATCTCGCCGACCACGGTGTGCAGGAAGACCACCACGCCCAGGGCGATCACGAAGGCCACTGGGTGCACCGCCGAGGCCGGCAGGCCGAGCGCCTCGAACGGGGCCTCCAGCAGGTGGGCCAGCGCCGGCTCGGCGATCGCGCCCAGGCCGAGCGAGCAGACCGTGATGCCGAGCTGCGCCCCGGCGATCATCAGCGGGATCTGGTTCATCGCCGACAGCGCCCACCGGGCCCGCTTCGAGGTCACCGCAAGCGGTTCGAGCACCGTCCGGCGGGAGGCGATGAGAGCGAACTCGCTGCCCACGAAGAAGGCGTTGCCGAGCAGCAGCACCAGGGCGATCAGCAGCTCACTCACCGTCGTCGGGCTCCTCCGGGCGGACCACCCGGACCTGCTCGATCCGGTGCCGGTCGATCTCCACCACGGTGAACTCGTACCCGGCCTCGTCGACCGTCTCGCCGGGCACCGGGATGTGTCCGAGCCGGGCCATCAGGAAGCCGGCCAGGGTCTCGTACGGCCCCTCGGGCAGCCGGAAACCCGTCTGCTCGACCAGCTCGTCCTCGCGCAGCACCCCGTCCACCAGCACGGTCCGCTCGCCGCCCGGCACGGTCAGCTCGACCGGCCCGAGGTCGTCCACCGCCGCCGGGTCGAACTCGTCGGCGATCTCCCCGACCAGCTCCTCGACCAGGTCCTCCACGGTCACCACGCCGTCCGTGCCGCCGTACTCGTCGACCACGATGGCCAGGTCGGCGCCGGCGTCCTTGAGCGCGGCCAGCACGCCGTCGAGGTCGAGGCTCTCCGGGACGTACACCGGTTCGCGGGCGACCGCGGCGACGGTGGTGGCGGCCCGGCTGGCCAGCGGCACGCCGAGCGCGTCCGGCACCCCGGCCACGCCGGTGACCAGGTCCAGCGTCTCCTCGTAGACCGGGAACCGGGTCCGCCCGGTCTGCCGGGACAGGTCCAGCAGCTCGGCGACGGTCGCGGTGGCGCGCAGCGCGATCACGTCGACCCGGGGGGTCATCGCCTCGGCGGCCCGCTTGTCGCCGAACCGGATGGTGCGGCGCAGCAGCATCGCGGTGTCCGGCGGCAGCGCGCCGGCCCGGGCCGAGATGGCCGCGAGCAGCCCCAGTTCCTCCGGGGACCGGGCGCTGGCCAGCTCCTCCTGCGGCTCCACGCCGAGCCGCCGGACCAGCCGGTTGGCCGAGTCGTTGAGCAGCCGGATCAGCCAGCCGAAGCTGCGGGAGAAGGTCCGCATCGGCCCGGCGGTGCCGAGCGCCGTGGGCATCGGCCGGGCCAGCGCCAGGTTCTTCGGCACCAGCTCACCGAAGAGCATCGAGATCAGGGTGGCCAGCGCCAGGGCGAGCAGTCCGGTGAACCGCTCGGCCCCGCCGACCGGGCGCAGCAGCGGGGCGAAGAGCCGGGCCAGTGCCGGCTCGGCCAGGTAGCCGGTGAGCAGCGCGGTGATGGTGATGCCGAGCTGGGCGCCGGAGAGCTGGAAGGAGAGCTCGCGCAGCGCCCGGCGGACCGTGGCGGCCCGGGCGTCCCCCTCGCCGGCCCGCCGGTCGATCTCCGCCCGGTCGACGGTGACCAGAGCGAACTCGGCCGCGACGAAGAACGCGTTGCCGGCGGTCAGCAGCACGAAGCCGACCAGGGGCAACAGCGTGGTAACCAGCAGGCCGTCGATGAGCGCGATTGTTCCACGGGCCGGCAGCCGGCACGAGCCGGCGACCGGTGGGCTGGCGGCCCGGACGTAGCGTGGATCGCATGAACCGCCTGCTGCTCACCGACGAACTGGTCCTGCTCGCCCACGACGACGCCGGCGCCAACCGGCTCGGCCGGCCGCACCTGGACTACGGCCTCGCCGGGGCGGTCCTGCTGGAGCTGACCCTGGCCGGCCGGGTCGAGGTGGCCGACGGCCGGCTGGCGGTGACCGACCCGGCTCCGACCGGCGTGCCGCTGCTGGACCAGGCGCTCGCCGCCGTCGCCGGGGACCGGCCGCGCAAGCCGAAGGACTGGATCGGCAAGCTGGCCAAGGGCCTGCCGGACCGGGTGCTCGACGGCCTGGTCGACGCCGGGGTGCTGCGCCGCGAGTCGGACCGGGTGCTGTGGGTGTTCCCGCGTACCCGCTATCCGTCGCCGACCGGCGCGGAGCCGGCGGTGGAGACGGCGGCCCGGGAGCGGATGGTCACCGCGGTGGCCGGCGACGGCCCGGTGGACGCCCGGACGGCAGCGCTCCTCACCCTGACCCGCGCGGTCGGCCTGGACCGGAAGCTCTTCCGCGAGCTGCCCAGGGAGCGGGTCAAGGCCCGCCTGGCCGAGATCGCCGCGGGCGACTGGGCCTCCGCGGCCACGAAGAAGGCGATCGAGGAGACGCAGGCCGCGGTGCTGATCGCCACGACGGCCGCCACCACGGCCGCCATCGCGACCACGACGGTCTCCTGACCGACGACGGCGGCGGCACCGCCCGGGTGCCGCCGCCGTCGTGGTTCAGCTCTTGCCGGGGTACGCCTCAGCCGGCGACCGACTCGGTCTCCTTCTCGCCCGCCGGGGCGTCCGGCTTGACCGAGCGGAGCAGCACGCTGGCCACGTCGACGACCTCGACCTGCTCGCCGGCGCCCTTGCCGTTGACCCCGTCGTTGAGCATCGTCGAGCAGAACGGGCAGCCGACCGCGATGGTCTTCGCGCCCGTGGACATGGCCTCCTCGACCCGGTCCACGTTGATCCGCTTGCCGATCTTCTCCTCCATCCACATCCGGGCACCGCCGGCGCCGCAGCAGAAGGAGCGCTCGCTGTTGCGCGGCATCTCGGTCAGCTCGCCCTGGATGGCGTCGCCGAGCACCTCACGCGGGGCGGCGAAGACCCGGTTGTGCCGGCCCAGGTAGCAGGGGTCGTGGTAGGTCACGCCGCCGTCGACCGGCTGCACCGGGGTGAGCTTGCCGGCCGCCACCAGGTGGGCCAGCAGCTGGGTGTGGTGCACCACCTCGAACTCGCCGCCGAGCTGGCCGTACTCGTTGCCCAGGGTGTTGAAGCAGTGCGGGCAGGTGGCGACGATCTTCCGCTTGCTCTTCTCCCGGCCCTCGAACGCCTCGTTCAGCGTCTCGACGTTCTGCTGGGCGAGCATCTGGAAGACGAACTCGTTGCCGATCCGGCGGGCCGGGTCGCCGGAGCAGGTCTCGCCCTCGCCGAGGATGGCGAACGAGACGCCGGCCTCGTTGAGCAGCGTGGCCACCGCGCGGGTGGTCTTCTTGGCCCGGTCCTCGAACGCGCCGGCGCAGCCGACCCAGAACAGGTACTCGAAGTCGTCGACCTCGCCGACCCGCGGCACCTCGAAGCCGAGGCCCTTGGTCCAGTCCTCGCGGGTGTTCTGCGGGGCGCCCCACGGGTTGCCCTTGTTCTCCAGGTTGCGGAGCATGACGCCGGCCTCGGACGGGAAGCTCGACTCGATCAGCACCTGGTAGCGGCGCATGTCGACGATGTGGTCGACGTGCTCGATGTCCACCGGGCACTGCTCGACGCAGGCGCCGCAGGTGGTGCAGGACCAGAGCACGTCCGGGTCGATGACGCCGCCCTCCTCGGCGGTGCCGATCAGCGGCCGGTCGGCCTCGGCCATGGCCAGCACGTCGACGCCCGCCAACTGCTCCTGGGTGGCCTTCTCCTCGCCGGTCAGGTCCTTGCCCCCGCCGGCCAGCAGGTACGGCGCCTTGGCGTACGCGTGGTCGCGCAGGCTCAGCACGAGCAGCTTCGGCGACAGCGGCTTGCCGGTGTTCCAGGCCGGGCACTGCGACTGGCAGCGGCCGCACTCGGTGCAGGTGCTGAAGTCCAGCAGGCCCTTCCAGGTGAACTGCTCGACCTGGGCGACGCCGAACTGGTCCTTCTCCGGGTCGGCCTCCTCGAAGTCGAGCGGCTTGCCGTCGCTCATCATCGGCCGCAGCGCGCCCAGGCCGGAACCGGCCGCCTTCTCGGGCTCGCGCTTGAAGAAGATGTTGGGGAACGCCAGGAACCGGTGCCAGGCGACACCCATGGTGACGTTCAGCGAGATCACGATGAGCCAGGTCATCGAGATGGCGATCTTGATGAGGGCGGCGAGGCTGACGCCGGCCGTCCAGGCCGGCAGCGCCGCGCCGACCGCGTGGCTGAGCGGGGTGGCCCAGACCGGGTACTCGAAGTGGTCGGTGGCGACCTTGAAGCCCCGGATCACGAAGCCGAAGATCAGGACCAGCAGCACGACCCACTCGACGAAGTAGCCCTGCCACATCGTCGAGCCGGTGAACCGGGAGCGGTTGCCCGGCCGGCTGGGCCGGTTGCGCAGCCGGATCGTCATCAGCACCAGGATCCCGGCCAGGCCCAGGATCCCGATCCACTCGGTGGCCAGGCCGAAGACCGTCCAGTGCCCGATGATCGGCAGGCCGCCGCCGGGGGTGACCACCTCGAAGTACGCCTCGAGCACCAGCAGCGACAGCACGATGAAGCCGACCATCACGAACCAGTGCGCCGCGCCCACCACGCCCCACTTGAGCATGCGGGTGTGGGCGGCGGTCTCCACCAGCATCTTCCTGGTGCGGGCGCCCTTGTCGCCGAAGCGCTCCGGCGCCGGCTGACCGAGCCGGATGACGGCCGTCATCTTCATGACCGCGCGCACCGCAAGCCCCACCGCCACGGCGGTGATGGCGGCCGCGAGGATCGTGGTGACGATCTGGACGCTGCCCATCGAGTTGGCCTCCCGGTCTGCTGCTTGTCAGTGCAGCCTACGCGCAAGGTTACCCAGCAGTAACGTGAGTCATCTCGCATCCGGCCACGCCGCCCTGCCGACACCTTAGGGGCAGCGGGCGCCGGGCGCCGGTCAGGGGCGGCCCGGCGTGACGTACGTCCATGGCCGGCGTGGCTACGGGACCGGCCGGCGAAGGCCGGCGGGGGTCAGCGCCAGCGGGAGAGCAGGATCAGCGAGGAGACCATCGCGCCGAAGCCCACCGCGAGGTTCCAGTAGCCCCACGTCGCGACGGGGTACGCCTGCTCGGAGAGGTAGTAGACGACCAGCCAGCCGATGCCCACCACGATCAGCGCGACCGCGGTGATCGGCAGCCAGACCGGGCTAGGCTTGCGCGTCGCCGCCGTCGCCGTCGGACGCACGTCCGTCGGCGGGGTGTACACCTTCTTCTTGCGGACCTGAGACTTGGGCACGACGCTCTCCAGAGGGGGGTACGACCTCGTCCGGCCTGACAACCGGGCGCGGGGGCGACGGTCCATGGCCAATAATGTTCGACAGCTAGCGTAGTCCCGACGGACCGTCCCGGCCACGAATGGGGTCAGGCCGGTGCACGGAGTGACCGAAAAGGGCGGGACTTTTCGGGTCGAGCAGACCGGTCCGCGCCGTCGCGGGCCGGAACGAGACGACAGGAAAGGGAACGCCCGGTGGAGTACACGTCCGGCGCCGCCTCCTGGCAGAAGGTCCTCCGGCGCGCGGTGGTCGGCCTGCTGCCCCGCCGGCCGCGGCAGCGCCGCCCGGGCTGGTCGGTCGGCGTACCCCTGATCGCCGCCGCGGCCGGCCTCCTGTTCACCACGACCGCGACCACCGCGGGCGGCACCTCGCTGCGCGAGGACCGGCGTCCCCAGCTCACCCAGTTGATCGAGGACCGGCGCGAGCAGGTCGCGGCCAGCGAGGCGAAGGCGGCCCGGCTGCGCGCCGAGGTCGAGGAGCAGACCGGCGCCCTGGCCGGCGCGGACGGCCCGATCAAGGCGCAGCGGGACCGGGCCGCCGCCACCCGGCAGGCCGCCGGGTTCACCGCGCTCACCGGCAGCGGCATCACCATCGAACTGAACGACGCGCCCCGGCGTGCCGACCAGAGCCTGCCCAAAGGTGCGAGCAACGACGACCTGGTCGTCCACCAGGGTGACGTCCAGGCGGTCGTGAACGCGCTCTGGGCGGGCGGCGCCGAGGCCATGTCAATCATGAATGTCCGCGTGCTCAGCACCAGCGCGGTACGCTGCGTCGGAAACACCCTGCTGCTGCACGGCCGGGTGTACTCCCCTCCTTTCAAGATCGTGGCAATCGGCGATCCCGCCGCCTTCCAGCGCGAACTCGCCGCTTCCAAGGGAGTCCGGTTGTTCAGGGAAGCCGTCGACCACTACCAGCTCGGCTACTCCGAGAACATCTCCACGGTCACCGTGCCGGCGTTCGAGGACTCGACCGCACTCCAGTCCGCGAAGGTGCCCCGGTGACACGGGACGACCCCCGGGAGCGGGACGGTCGCCACCGCGACCACACCGACGACCCGACCGCGTTCCTCCCGAAGGTCGACCGACCGGCGCCCGCGCCGTCCCGCCCCCCGCTCGACCTGCCCTGGCCGGACCGGCCGGCGCCCCCACCGACCACCGACCACCGGCCGGCCGGCCCGCGCCCGCCGGCCGAGCCGCCGCCGGCCTGGCCCGGCGACCAGGGCCGCCCGCCGGCACCCGCCGCCCGGCCGGTGTCACCGCCGCCCGCCAACGGGCCACCGCCCGCGTGGTCCGGGCGGCCGGACACCGCACCACCGGCGCGCGCGGGCGGGCCCGTGGCGGGGCCCGACGGTCGGGCGGACCGGCACCAGCGCGGTCGCGGCCTCGACGGGCCTGCCGCAACCTCCGAGCAGCCCGGGCGCCGGCTCGACGCGCCGGCCAGCGAGGCACGGCCGTCCAGCCCCGCCGACGCGCCGACCGCGTTCATCCCCCCGCTCGGCGACCGGCCGGAGCGCCGCCCCGCCGGTGGGCCGCTGCGTCCCGGCGCGCCGGGAGCCGGCGTACTCCGGTCGGGCGGCCCCGCCGACGGCGGCACGGCCCGTCCGGCCGCGAGCGGCCCGGAGGACCCGGGAGCGACCGCGGTGATCCCGGCCGTCAGCCGCCCGGCGGCCGGTCCGGCGCTGGATTCCACCGCGCTGATGGGTGCGGTGCCCCCGGTCCGCGACGACGGCGACGGCGACGAGCCCGGGACCCCGGCCGAGCCGCCGCGTCCCCGCCGGGGCGAGCGGGTGGTGCAGCTCCGGCCGGAGCAGACCGGCGAGGGCTACAAGAGCGTCTACTCCGAGCTGACCCGCCCCACCGTCGGTTCCCGGCTGCGGACGATCGTGCGGGGCACCGGCGAGGTGCTGATCACCTTCGGCCTGGTGGTGCTGCTCTTCGCCGGCTACGAGATCTGGGGCAAGGCGGTGATCGTCGACGCCCACCAGAACGACCTGAGCAGCCAACTCGCCCAGGAGTGGGGGGCGGACCCGACGGTCGGCCCGACGACCGGGCCGAGCGCCAAGCCGAAGCCGCCGGCCGAGGGGAAGCCGGTCGCCGGGCTCTACATCCCGAAGCTCGACAAGCACTGGGTGGTGGTCGAGGGGGTCACCCCGGACGACATCCGGTACGCCCCGGGTCACTACCCGAAGAGCGCCATGCCGGGCCAGGTGGGCAACTTCTCCGTGGCCGGGCACCGCATCCGGGCCACCTTCTGGCGCCTGGACGAGCTGCGCTCCGGCGACGCCATCGTGGTCGAGACCCAGGGCGAGTGGTTCGTCTACAAGGTCTACCAACAGCGGATCGTCAAGCCGTACCAGGTCGAGGTCGTCGCGCCGGTGCCCGGCAAGCCGAACGAGCAGCCGACCGAGAAGCTGCTGACCCTGACCACGTGCAACCCCAAGTTCGACAACTACCAGCGGCTGATCATCCACGCCCGGCTGGACCACGTCCAGGCCAAGGCGGCGGGCCGCCCGGCCGAGCTGGAGGGCTGAGGCGTGTACGCGTGGATCTGGCGGAAGCTGCCGCTCGGGCTGCCGGGCAAGCTGATCGGCTCGCTGCTGCTGGCCGCCGCGACGGTGGCCCTGCTCTGGTTCGTGGTCTTCCCGTGGGCCGAACCCCTTCTCCCCTTCGACGACGTGCAGGTCACCCAGGACTCCGGCGTGCCGGGGGACGACGGCGGCGGGCTCACCGAGCCAAGCGAGCGGCCCTCCGAGGAGGAGATCCCGTACAGCACCGAGTCGAACAACGCCCCGCCCTCCACCCCGAGCAGGTGACCCCGATGCGCGTCCTCGTGATCGACAACTACGACTCGTTCGTCTTCAACCTGGTGCAGTACCTCGGCCAGCTCGGCGTGGACTGCGAGGTGCGGCGCAACGACGAGATCGACGTCGCCGAGGTGGGCCGGGTGGGCGCGGCTGGCGTGCTGCTCTCGCCCGGGCCGGGCAGCCCGGACCGCGCGGGCATCTGCCTCGACGTGATCAAGGAGTACGCCGGCAAGCTGCCCCTGTTCGGGGTCTGCCTCGGTCACCAGGCCATCGGCGAGGCGTTCGGCGCGACGGTGACCCGGGCGCCGGAGCTGCTGCACGGCAAGACCTCCGAGGTGAGCCACCACGGGGTGGGGGTCCTGGCCGGCCTGCCCGACCCGTTCACCGCCACCCGGTACCACTCGCTCGCCGTGCTGCCGGAGACGCTCCCCGACGAGCTGGAGGTCACCGGCCGGACCGCCTCCGGCGTGGTGATGGCCATCCGGCACCGCACCCTGCCGATCGAGGGCGTCCAGTTCCACCCCGAGTCGGTGCTGACCGAGGGCGGGCACCTCATGCTGGCCAACTGGCTGGCCGTGTGCGGTTTCCCCGAGGCGCTGGAGCGGGCCCCGGAGCTGGCCGCCGAGGTGGACGCCCGCCGCCGCGCCGCCTTCGCCACCGCCTGACGGCCCTTCGGTACGCCTCATACGCGACGTGGCGGTGTCCGGTCGATCCGGACACCGCCACGTGGCGTTCGTGAGGTCGGTGGGTCAGGGCTCGTTGAGCCGGGTCGGCGCCGTGGTGGTCGGGAACGGGAAGCCGCCGCCCCCGCCGGTGCCCGGGGTTGTCGGCGTCACGCCCGGGGTCGGGGTCGTCGGGGTGGGGCTACCGGTCTCCTCCGGTGCCGGGATGTCGACATAGATCGTCACCCGCTCGCCCCGGGCCAGGGGCGTATCGGCCCTGGGGGTCTGCCGGCTGACCTTGCCGGCCTTGTCCGGTGTGACTTCGTCGCCGTCCAGCACCCGCACCTTGTAGCCGGAGTTCTCCAGCTGCCTTCTCGCCTCGTTCTCGGAGAGGCCGAGGACGTTCGGCACCTTCGCGACGTTGCCCCGGGAGACCTCCAGGGTCACCTCACTGCCCTCGGCCACCGAGCTGCCCTCGTCGGGAGTCACCTTGACGACCTGGCCCTCGGGAGCCCCGTTGTCGATCAGCTTGCGCGTGGCGACGAGCTTCAGATCGTCGAGGCGCAACTTGGCGCTGTCGTAGGTGCTGCCCACCAGGCCAGGGGGCACCTTCACCACAGGCTTGCCGCCGCAGATCTGGATCGTCACCACGCTGTTCTTCGCCACCGACGCGCCGGACTGCGGGTTCTGGCCGGCCACCGTGTTCTTGGTGCAGTCGCCCAGCACCGGGTCGCCGAGCGTCACGCGCAACCCCGCCCGCTGGAGATCGGCGGTCGCGACCGCCTGGGTCTTGCCCTGCAGCTGCGGTACGGAGACCTTCTCGGCGCCGGTCTGGTTGAGCCAGAGCGCGGTGGCCAGCGCGATCACAGCGAGCACGCCGAGCGCCGCGAAGGTGGCGATCACCCAGGCGGAACTCTTCCGCTTGCGCGCGTCGCCGACCCGGGCCGGCGGCTGCTGGCGGGTCTGCGGCCCCATCACCTGGGTCTGCTGGTAACCGCCGGCGGCCGGGGCCATCGGCATGGTCTCCTCGGCCGGCATGACCGGGGTGGCCAGCACGGGCCGGCCCGCGGCGGCGCGGAGCAGGTCGGCCCGCATCTCGCCGGCGCTCTGGTAGCGGTTCAGCGGGTTCTTCGACAGCGCCTTCAGGACGATGGCGTCCACGGCGGGGTTGACGTCCGGGTTGATGGTGCTCGGCGTGGGCGGCTGCTCCCGTACGTGCTGGTAGGCGACGCTGACCGGGCTGTCCCCGACGAACGGCGGGTGCCCGCAGAGCAGCTCGAACAGCACGCAGCCGGCCGCGTAGACGTCGGAGCGGGCGTCGACCGCCTCGCCGCGCGCCTGCTCAGGAGACAGGTATTGTGCCGTGCCGATGACGGCGCTGGTCTGTGTCATCGTGGTGGCGCCGCTGGCCAGCGCCCGGGCGATGCCGAAGTCCATCACCTTGACCTGGCCGGTCTGGGTGAGCATCACGTTGCCGGGCTTGATGTCGCGGTGGATGATCCCGTGCCGGTGGCTGAACTCCAGCGCCGCGCACATGTCGGCGCAGATCTCCAGCGCCCGGCGCGGCTGCAGCCGGCCCTCGGCGCCGAGCACCTCCTTGAGGGTCCGTCCGTTGACGAACTCCATCACGATGAACGGCAGTGTCTCGCCGGTCGCGGCGGTCTCCTCGCCGGTGTCGTACACGGCGACGATGGCCGGGTGGTTCAGCGAAGCGGCGTTCTGCGCCTCTCGGCGGAATCGCATCTGGAAGGTCGCGTCCCGAGCCAGGTCGGCCCGGAGCATCTTGATCGCGACATCCCGACCGAGCCGGAGATCGCGACCACGGTGCACCTCCGCCATGCCGCCGTAGCCGAGCAGCTCGCCGACCTGGTACCTGCCACCGAGCAGGCGGGCCTGCGCTGTCATCGCGTCTCTCGTCCTTCGCTCGTCGTCGTCTCGCCGCCAGCCGGCTGGAGCCGTACCTCACGACGGTACGACGTGAGGACCGGATAGTCGCCCCCGTGGGCCCGCACCGCGCCGGAGGTCACGCTCACCGGAGCAAGCGCGCCGGGGTCACCGGCCGCCGCGTTGTCCCGGATCTTGTAGGAAATCACGCCGGAGCACAGCAGGATCAGCACGGCCACCACGATGGCCAGCAGCCACCGCCCGGCGTGGGACCGACGCGGCGCGGGCGCGACCGGCGGTCGCGCGTACCCGAGGGGGTTGTGCTGCCGGGGCGGCGGCACGGCAGCGGCGCCGCGCGGCGCCACCGG
>NZ_JBEXLR010000047.1:0-47696 GCF_040610095.1 Micromonospora sp. NPDC004540 | reverse complement strand
CAGGACATGCCGCTGACCGAGGCCGCGCAGACCGTGCAGGTCTCGGCCTACCCGGACGCCTACGCCCAGTGGGAGCAGCAGGCCGCCGACATCGTTGCCCACAACTGGAACAGCTGAGCCAAGAACCGCTGGCCGGCACCCCGCAACATGGGGTGCCGGCCAGCGGCGTCTCAGCGGACGATCTTGAAGTTGAAGGTGGCGGTGCCGAGATGGCCGTAGAGCCGCAGCCAGACGGGTAGCAGCATCTCTGTGCCGCGGGCGGTGGTGATGTCGCCCAAGTCGATCACGTCGGTGTGACCGAAGCTGGTCAGCAGCTCGGTGACCAGCTTCTTGGCGTCCGCGTCATCGCCGGAGACGAAGACGCTGTGGTCGCCGTCGGCGAGCCGCCGGGGGTACGCCATCAGATCGGCGGTGAGCGTGTTGAGCGCCTTCACCACCCGGGTGCGCGGGAACGCCCGCTGGATCCGCTCGCCGAGCGAGTCGTCGTTGAGCACCGACAGGGTGGGCGGGAAGCCCTTGCCGAAGTCGAGTGGGTTGGCGATGTCGAGCAGGATCTTGCCGGCCAGGTTCTCGTCGCCCGCTGCGGTGAGCGCGGGAAGTGAGCCGTCGCCGCTGGTGGCGTTGACGACCAGCTCGGCCTCGGCGGTGGCCTCGGCGTAGCCGGCAAGGCCGACCTGCGGGTGGGACGCGGCCCAGTCGGCCCAGTCACCGGCCCGGGTGGCCGCCGCGTCGCGGGTGCCGACGACGACCTCGTGCCCCAGCTCCGCCGCCCGGGCGGCGATCGTCCGGCCGACCATGCCGGTGCCCAGTACTGCGATGCGCATGTCGTTTCCGTCCTCCCGTGTTCGCGCGGCGCCGATGCACCACGCTCGATTCGGTCAGGCTAACAGACAGGTCTGTCTACTGCGCCAGCTCGAACTCAGGTGAGCGCCATCACGCGCTGTCGGAAGGGTGGACGGACCAGTCTGTAGACTCTGCTGGTCACCGAGGGAGGACTGATGACGCGTACGCCCGCCGGGTCCGCCCGGGAGCGCATCCTGGACACGGCGTTCCGGCTCTTCTACGCGCACGGGCCGCGCGGGGTCGGCGTGGACACCGTGATCGCCGAGTCGGGGGTCGCCAAGGCCACGCTCTACAAGCACTTCCCGAGCAAGGACGACCTCGTGCTGGCCTACCTGGACAAGGTCGATCAGGCGTGGTTCGGGGCGCTCCGGGCCGCCGCCCGGGACGCCGGCGACAATCCCCGGGAGCAGCTCGTCGGCATGTTCGACGCGCTGGTCGGGGCCTGCCGCCGGGAGGGGTACCACGGGTGCGCCTTCATCAACACCGCCGCCGAGTCACCCACCGGCAGCCCAGTGCACGCCCGCACGGTCGAGCACAAGAACGTGGTCCGGGCCTGGGTGACCGACCTGGCCCGGAGGGCCGGGGCGGCCGAGCCCGAGCTGCTGGCCCGTCAGCTCACCCTGCTGCTCGACGGCGGGCTGGCCGGCGGGGTGCTCGACGGGGACCCGGCGCTCGCCGAGGCCGCCAAGCGTTCCGCCCGGGCCCTGGTCGACGCCGCGCTCGGCTGAGCCCGCTGCCCCCACAGCTACGCCGTCAGGCCAGCCAGGTGTAGCGGCGCTCGGGGCGGCCGGCGGCGCCGTACTTCAGGGTGACCTCGGCCCGCCCCGTCCCGGAGAAGTGCTCCAGGTAGCGGCGCGCGCTCACCCGGGAGATGCCGACCCGGTCGGCGCACTCGCTGGCCGAGAGCGTCCCCGCGTGCTCGCGCAGGGCGCGCTCGACCAGCTCGGCGGTTTCCGGGCTGAGGCCCCGGGGCAGGGTCGCGGTGGCGGCCGGCGAGCCGCTGCGCGACAACACCCGGTCGACGTCGGCCTGGTCGGCGACGACCGTCGCGCGGAGCGCGGTACGGCGGGCGGCGTACTGCTCCAGCCGGGTGCGCAGCTCGTCGAAGCCGAACGGCTTGAGCAGGTAGTTGACCGCGCCGTAGCGGACCGCCCGGCGGACGGCCTCGGCCTCCCGGGCGGCGCTGATCACGAGCACGTCGCAGTCGTGCCGGGCGGCCCGGATCCGGGTCACCACGTCGAGGCCGAACATGTCGGGCAGGTAGAGGTCGAGCAGGACCAGGTCGGGGCGGAGCCGGTCGACCGCGGCCACCGCCTCCTCGCCGGTGCTGGCGGTGCCGACCACCCGGAAGCCGTCGATCCGCTCGACGAAGCCGCGGTGGATCCGGGCCACCATGAAGTCGTCGTCGACGACGAGTACGTCGATCATCGCGCCCCCTCCGGCACGCCGCCCGGCACCGACATCCGGGCGGTGAACATGGCGCCCTCGTCGGTGTTGGTCACCGCGACCTCGCCGCCGCGGCGGTGGCAGACCAGCCGGGTGAGCGCCAGTCCGATGCCGCGCTCGCCGGTCTCGGCCGCCTTGGTGGTGAAGCCGTGGGTGAACACCTCCTGTGCCAGCTCCGGCGCCACCCCGGGGCCGGAGTCGCGGACCACGATCTCCACCGAGGCGGCGTCCTGGCGCAGCTCGGCCTCGACCCAGGCGGGGCGGCCGGACGAGTGGCCGGCCACCGCCTCGATCGCGTTGTCCAGCAGGTTGCCGAGCACGGTGGCCACGTCCGCGGCGAGCTCCGGCGGCAGCCGGTCCAGCCCGGTCCGTTCGGAGATCCGCAGCTCCACCCGGCGCTCGGCGGCCACTGCCGACTTCGCCATGAGCAGCGCCGCGACCGCCGTGTCGTGGATCCGGCTGGTCACCGTGAGGTCGAGCGAGGCGCGGTGCCGGCTGAGCGCGTCGACGTAGCGGACCACCTCGTCGTGCTCGCCGATCTGGATCAGCCCGGAGATGGTGTGCAACTGGTTGGCGAACTCGTGGGTCTGCGCCCGGAGCAGCTCGGTGGTGCTGCGGAACCCGCCGATCTCCTGCTCCAGGCGGGCCAGCTCGGTCCGGTCCCGCAGGGTGGTGACGGAGCCGAGCGGGCGGCCGTCCTTGCGGACCGTCATGCGGTTCATCACGAGCACCCGGCCGCCCCGGACCACCACCTGGTCCCGGGCCTCCGGTCCGCTGCCCGCGCCGGCCAGCACGTCCCGCAGCCGGCCGTTGATCCGCAGCTCGGCGAGGCTGCGGCCGAGGCTGTGTTCGGGCAGGTCGAGTAACCGCCGGCCGACCGCGTTGACCAGGGTGATCCGGTGCTGCGGGTCCAGCGCGATCACCCCCTCGGCGATGCCGTGCAGCAGCGCCTCCCGGTGCTCGGCCAGCCCGGCGATCTCGCGGGGCTCCAGGCCGAGGGTCTGCCGTTTGATCCGACGGGCCAGCAGCCACGACCCGACCACCCCGAGGCCGCAGGCGATGCCCAGGTAGGTGAGCAGGTACGACGACGCACCGACGAGCCGCTCCGACCAGGTCGGGGAGGCCTCGCCGACCACCACCACGCCGAGGTACCGGCCGAGGTTCTTCTTCGTCTTCGGGTCGTCGCCCAGCACCGGCACCTGGGCCACCAGTTCCCGCGACCCGTCGATCTCCAGCTCGCCGAACCAGCTCCGGCCCTCCGCCACCTCGGGGTCGCCGAGCCGCACCCGGCTGCCCACCAGCGTCGGGTTCGTCGAGGCGACCACCCGACCCCGGGCGTTCGCGACGGTCACCGACGTGACGCCGTACTGGTCGGGGATGGTCTGCACCAGCGGGGCGATCGCCTCGCCGGGTGCGGGCTGGTCGAGCTGGTCGCGGAGCAGGGGGCTGCCGCCGAGCCGTTCGCCCAGGGCGGCGACGCGGCGCCCCTCGACCCGGTCGAAGGTCGCCGCCGACTGCGCCAGCGAGACAGCGGCCACCGCCACCAGCACCACGACGATGATCGCCAGCTGGAGGACGAGCAACTGCCCGGCGAGCGTACGGCGCCGGGACGTGACCGCGACCACAAAGACCTCAACTTCCGCTGGTGACACAACGCAGACAAGCTGCCCGGGTGGAGGCCACCATCTTGCCGCTGGACTCATTCGAAACGGAAGAGAAACAAGATGGCAACTAGGAGAAACGTGCTGGTCATGGGGGTCGCCGCCGCCACGGCGCTGGCCCTGGCTGCCTGTGGCGCCACCGCCGACAAGAACGAGGGCGGCTCCAGCAACGACGGCAAGCCGGTCAGCGGACTGCGGATCATGGTGCCGAACACCCCCGGTGGCGGATACGACACCACCGCGCGGACCGCCGCGAAGGTGATGGAGGACGCCAAGATCGCCACCGGCGTGCAGGTCTTCAACCTGCCCGGCGCGGGCGGCACGGTCGGCCTCCAGCGGACCGTGAACGAGAAGGGCAACGGCAAGCTGGCCATGCAGATGGGCCTGGGCGTGGTCGGTGCCTCGTACACCTCCAAGTCGGCGGCGACGCTCACCCAGACCACCCCGCTGGCCAAGATGATCGAGGAGGCCGGCGCCATCGTGGTGCCGAAGGACTCCCCGTACAAGACCATCAACGACCTGGTCGCGGCGTGGAAGGCCAACCCGAAGGGGATCGCGGTCGGCGGCGGCTCGTCGCCCGGCGGCCCGGACCACCTGCTGCCCATGCAGCTCGCGAAGACCGTCGGCATCGACCCCAAGCAGGTCAACTTCGTCTCGTACGACGGCGGCGGCGAGCTGCTGCCGGCCGTGCTCGGCGGCAAGGTGGCCTTCGGCGCCAGCGGCTTCGGCGAGTTCCTCGACCAGGTCGAGGCCGGCCAGATCCGGGTCCTCGCGGTGACCAGCGAGGCCCCGATCGAGGCGCTCAAGGACGTGCCGACGCTCAAGGCCTCCGGCATCGACCTGGTCTTCACCAACTGGCGGGGCATCGTCGCGCCGCCCGGCATCAGCGACGCCGACAAGAAGGTCTGGATCGACGTGCTGACCAAGATGCACGACTCGGACGAGTGGAAGGCCGAGCTGAAGAAGCGCGGCTGGACCGACGCCTTCGTCACCGGCGACGAGTTCGGCACCTTCCTCACCGAGCAGGACAAGGCCGTGGCCGACGTGCTCAAGCAGCTCGGGTTGGCATGAGCGGCATGACGACGCGACCGGACCGGGGCGGCGACCCGCCGCCCCGGCCCCCGGCCGTACCGGCCATCCCGGCGCAGCCGGTCCCGGAGGCCGCCGCGGCCGGACCGCCCCCCGCCCCGGCGACGGCGCCGGCAGCGGAGGAGCCACCGGCCGCCGACCCGGCGGTGGACGCCGTGGCGGAGCCGGCCCCGCGGCCCGACCGGGCGCAGTACGGCGTGGTGGCGTTTCTCGCCCTGGTCGGCGGGCTGGTCATCTTCGACGCGACGACCCGGATCGGGAGCGCGATCAACACGGCCGACCCCATCGGCCCGAAGCCGGTGCCGATCCTGCTCGGCGTGCTGCTGCTCGTCATCGCGGTGATCTACGCGGTGGACGTGGCCCGCGGCGGCGCCGGCGAGCCGGAGGCCGGCGAGGACGTCGACCTGAGCCTTCCGATCGACTGGCGCACCGTGCTGCTGCTGGTCGGCGCGTTCCTGGTCAACGCCGTGCTCATCGACCGGCTCGGCTGGGTGATCAGCGGGACGATCCTCTTCTGGGGTTCGGCCTACGCGCTGGGCAACCGGCACTACGTGCGCAACCTGCTGATCGCCGTCGCGCTGTCGTTGATCACGTTCTACACCTTCGCCATCGGGCTGGGTGTCGACCTGCCCGCCGGCGTGCTGCAAGGGATCCTGTAGATGGACAACTTCGCCAACCTGCTCGACGGGTTCGCCCACGTGCTGACCCCGATGAACCTGCTGTTCGCGCTGATCGGGGTGACCATCGGCACCGCCGTCGGCGTGCTGCCCGGCATCGGCCCGGCCATGACCGTGGCGCTGCTCCTGCCGGTCACCTACGGGATGGAGCCGGCCCAGGCCTTCATCATGTTCGCCGGCATCTTCTACGGCGGCATGTACGGCGGTTCGACCACCTCGATCCTGCTGAACACCCCCGGCGAGTCCTCGTCGGTGGTGACCGCGATCGAGGGCAACAAGATGGCGAAGGCGGGCCGGGCGGCCCAGGCACTGGCCACCGCCGCGATCGGCTCGTTCGTCGCCGGCACCATCGCCACCGTGCTGCTGGTGGTGGTCACCCCGCCGGTGGTGCAGTTCGCGATCAGCCTCGGCGCACCCGACTACTTCGCGCTGATGCTGCTGGCGTTCGTGTCCGTCACCGCGGTGCTCGGCGCGTCCCGGGTACGCGGCTTCGCCTCGCTGCTGCTCGGCCTGGTGATCGGTGTGATCGGCATTGACCAGTCCGGCCAGCAGCGGCTCACCTTCGGGCTGCCGCAGCTCGCCGACGGCATCGACGTGGTCGTGGTGGCGGTCGGCATCTTCGCCGTGGGCGAGGCGCTCTGGATCGCCGCGCACCTGCGCCGCAAGTCCGGCGAGGTGATCCCGGTGGGCCAGCCGTGGATGGGGAAGCAGGACTGGAAGCGGTCCTGGAAGCCGTGGCTGCGCGGCACGGCGTTCGGGTTCCCGTTCGGCGCGGTGCCGGCGGGCGGGGCGGAGATCCCCACCTTCCTGTCGTACGTCACCGAGAAGAAGTTGACGAAGCACCCGGAGGAGTTCGGCCGGGGGGCGATCGAGGGCGTCGCCGGGCCGGAGGCCGCGAACAACGCTTCGGCCGCCGGCACCCTGGTGCCGATGCTGGCGATCGGCCTGCCGACCAACGCCACCGCCGCGGTGATGCTGGCCGCCTTCGAGGGGTACGGCATCCAGCCCGGACCGCTGCTCTTCACGCGGGAGTCCAGCCTGGTCTGGACGCTGATCGCCAGCCTCTTCGTGGGCAACCTGCTGCTGCTGGTGCTCAACCTGCCGCTCGCCCCGGCCTGGGCGCGGCTGCTGCGGATCCCGCGCCCCTACCTCTACGCCGGGATCCTCTTCTTCGCCTCGATGGGCGCGTACGCGGTCAACGCACAGCCGTTCGACCTGTACCTCCTGCTCGCCCTCGGCCTGCTCGGCTTCGGCATGCGCCGCTTCGGGCTGCCGATCCTGCCGCTGATCGTCGGCATCATCCTCGGCCCGCGCGCCGAGCTGCAGGGCCGGCGCGCGTTGCAGCTCTCCGGCGGCGAACTGCACGGGCTGCTCGGCGGCTGGGTGTCCTGGCTGATCTACGCCACGATCGCCGTGGTGCTCCTCTGGCCGCTGATCGGCCGGTTCGTGGTCCGTCCGCTGCGCGGAAGGTTGGTGACGGCATGACGGTGCTGGTGGGGTACGTCCCCTCGCCGCTGGGCGAGGCGGCCCTGCGGGCCGCGATCGAGCAGGCCCGGTTCCGCGACGAGCCGGTGCTGGTGGTGAACACCTCGCGCGGCGACGCGTACGCCGACCCGCGGCTCGCCCCGGAGCCGGACCTGGACCGGGTGGTCCGCGAGCTGGTCGCCGCCGGGGTGCCGCACAACGTCCGGCAGCTCATGCGGGGGCGGGACGCGGTGGAGGAGATCGCCGAGATCGCCGAGACGGAGGACGTGTCGCTGGTCGTGATCGGCATCCGGCACCGCACCCCGGTCGGCAAGCTGATCATGGGCTCGACCGCGCAGGAGATCCTCCTCCGGGTGGCCTGCCCGGTGCTCGCCGTGAAGGCCGACTGAGTGGCGCCCGGGGACTCCGCGGTCCCCGGGCGCGCCCAGACCGGCCTGCTGCTCACGCACACCGTCGCCGTGCAGGCGGTCACCTTCATGCTCCGGCCGGCGTCCGCGTACCGGGCGTTGGAGCTGGACGTGCCGGGGGCCTGGCTGGGCGTGCTCGGGGCCAGCTTCGCCGTCGTACCTCTGGTGCTGGCCGTGCCCTCCGGGCACGCCGTGGACCGGCTCGGCGAGCGCCGCATCGCGCTCGCCGGGTCGGCCCTGCTGGTCGCCGCCGGCCTCGGCTTCGTGCTGCTCGCCGGCTCGGTGGTCGGCCTGGTCCTGGCCAGCATGGCGCTCGGCACCGCGCACCTCTGCGCGGTGGTCGCCCAGCAGGCGCTGGTCGCCAACCGCACGCCGGCCGACCGGTACGACGCCGCGTTCGGCTACTACACCTTCGCCGCCTCGCTGGGGCAGGCGCTCGGCCCCGGCCTGATCGTGCTCTTCGGCGGGGACCGCACGATCCCCGACACCCGGGCCATCTTCCTCGGCGCCGCGGTGGTGGCGCTGCCGCTGCTGGTCGTCGCGCTGTTCCTGCGCCCGTCGGGACACCACCGGCAGGCCGCCGACGCTGCCGGCGCCGGTGGGCTGCGCGACCTGCTCCGCCAGCCCGGCCTGGTCCGCGCCCTCACGGTGAGCTGCGTCGTCCTGGCGGCGGTCGACATCACCCTGGTCTACCTGCCCGCGCTCGGCGCGGAACGCGGCATCGCCGCCGGTTCGATCGGCATCCTGCTCGGGGTCCGGGCGGTCGCCTCGATGGCGTCCCGGTTGCTGCTCGGCCGGCTGGTGGCGGCCCTCGGCCGGCGGGTCGTGCTGGTCGGCACCGTGGCGCTCTCCGCCGTCGGGCTGGCCCTGCTGCTGCCCCCGCTGCCGTTCGCGGTCCTGCTGGTCGTGGTCGCGGTCGCCGGGCTCGGGCTGGGCGCGGGCCAGCCGCTGACCATGTCGTTCCTGGCCGAGGTGGCCCCGCCCGGGCTGCGCGGCCGGGCGATGTCGCTGCGGCTCACCGGCAACCGGCTCGGCCAGGTGCTCATCCCCAGCGCGGCCGGCGCGCTCGCGGCCGGCACCGGCGCGGCCGGCGTCCTCGCCTGCACCGCGGCCGGCCTGGCCGGCGCGGCCGCCGCCGCCACCCGCCTGCACCGCCCCGCGGATCCGAATCCCTGAGTGAGAGAAGGACGACCATGGAGACCCCCACCACCGCCGACCTCTACGACCGGCACGGCGACGCCCTCGGCTCGTGCGACACCCAGCTGCGCCAGTTCGGCGGGGTCCGGGACTTCGCCGGCCCGGCCGTCACGGTGCGCTGCTTCCAGGACAACGCCCTGGTCAAGTCGATCGTGGCCGAACCGGGGGAGGGCCGGGTGCTGGTGGTGGACGGCGGCGGCTCGCTGCACACCGCCCTGATGGGTGACCTCATCGCCGGCACGGCGGCGGAGAACGGCTGGGCCGGCGTGGTGATCAACGGCGCGGTCCGCGACGTCGTCGCCCTCGGTGCTTTGCCGATCGGCATCAAGGCGCTCGGCACGAACCCGCGCAAGAGCGCCAAGACCGGCGCCGGCGAGCGGGACGTGCCGGTGTCGTTCGGCAACTGCGTCTTCGCGCCCGGAGCGGAGGTGCACAGCGACGACGACGGCGTCGTCGTGCTGCCGGTCGCCGGGCGGGACTAGCCCTCGGTGGCCGGGTGCGGGGCGACCTGGCCCTGGCGGAGCCGGGCCGCGCAGAGCTCGGCCAGCTTCGCGTATGCCGGGGCACCGATCAGCGCGGTCAGCTCCGGGCCGTAGGAGATGTACATCGGCTCGGCGCCGACGTGCGCGTCGGTGGAGGAGGTGCACCACCAGTCCAGGTCGTGACCGCCCGCGCCCCAGCCGCGCCGGTCGAACTCGGTGAGCGTGGAGATCAGCACCTTGGTGTTGTCCGGCCGCTTGTGCCAGTCCTGGTCGCGGCGGATCGGCAGCTGCCAGCAGACGTCCGGCTTGTATTCCAGCGGGTGCACGCCGTCGCGCAGTGCCTGGGCGTGCAGCGCGCAGCCGCCCCCGCCGGGGAAGTCCGCGTCGTTGAGGAAGACGCAGGGCGCGTCGACGGCGCGGGTGGCCGTCCGCCGGGCCGGGTTCTTCCCGTCGATGGTGTCGTTCTCGGTCCAGTTCTTGAAGCCCCGGCGGAAGTGCTGCCAGGTCTCCGGGGTGAGCCGCCTGACCGCCGCCCGGACCCGCTTCTCGTCGTCGCCGTCGGTGAAGAACGCCCCGTGCGAGCAGCAGCCGTCCGCGGCGCGGCCGGCCACGATGCCGTGGCAGCCCCGGCCGAAGATGCACGTCCAGCGCGACAGCAGCCAGGTGAGGTCGGCCCGCACGACGTGCTTCGCGTCGGCCGGGTCGACGAACTCGATCCACTCCCGGGGGAAGTCCAGCCCGACCTCGCGGCTGCGCGGGTCGTCGGGGTCGTCCACCAGCACGTGAAGCTCGGTCTGCCCTGTCACCCGGACCAGCGTACGCGGGGTGACCCCGCCCGGCCGGCGAGCCGACGAAACGTGTTGGCCCTAGTGTCGTCACCATGCGACTGGGTGTCCTCGACGTCGGTTCCAACACGGTGCACCTGCTGGTGGTCGACGCCCACCACGGCGCCCACCCGTGGCCGGCGCACTCGGAGAAGGTGGTCCTCCGGCTGGCCGAGCAGATCGGCCCGGACGGCGCGCTCACCGACGCGGGCGCGGACGGGCTGGTCAAGGCCGTCGGCATGGCCCGGGCGGCGGCGGACGGGCTGGAGGCCGACGACCTGCTGGCCTTCGCCACCAGCGCGGTCCGCGACGCCACGAACGCCGGCGAGGTGCTGGCCCGGGTCCGCGACGAGTCCGGCGTACGCCTGGAGGTGCTCTCCGGCGCGGACGAGGCGCGGATGACCTTCCTGGCGGTGCGGCGCTGGTTCGGCTGGTCCGCCGGCCGGCTGCTCGTCATGGACATCGGGGGCGGCTCGCTGGAGCTGGCCGCCGGCATCGACGAGGGCCCGGACGTGGCGGTCTCGCTGCCACTGGGCGCGGGGCGGTTGAGCCGGGAGCGGCTGGAGGTCGACCCGTCCGGCACCGTGCCGCCGTCGCACGAGGCCGTCGAGGAGCTGCGGGAGTACGTCGACGCCCAGCTCGACCCGGTGGTCGAGCAGCTCACCGAGGTGGGCTGGGAGCGCCCGGTGGCCACCTCGAAGACGTTCCGGATGCTCGCCCGGCTGGCCGGCGCGGCGCCCTCCGGCGCGGGGCTCTGGGCCCGGCGCAGCCTGACCCGCACCGGGCTGCGGCAGGTGCTCGGGTTCATCCGGCACATCCCGCCGGCCCAGCTGCCCGAGCTGGAGGGGGTCAGCGCGCAGCGGGCCCACCAGCTCCTCACCGGGGCGGTGGTGGCGGAGGCGGTGATGCGCCGGCTCGACGTGGACTGCCTGGACATCTGTCCCTGGGCACTGCGCGAAGGGGTCATCCTGCGCCGCCTGGATCAGCTCACGCCGATGTGATCCCGGTCGGCTGTTTCAGGTGGTTTGCGGGTGCTCGTCCCGATGCTCGGTGGCGGGTACGGCTACCCTGAGGGGTGTGACTTCCCGCGTTCCGGTGCTCCTGTCCACGTCCTCGGTCTTCCCTGAGCGGACGGCGGCGGCGTTCCAGCTGGCCTCGACGCTCGGATACGACGGCGTCGAGGTGATGGTCTGGACCGACCCGGTCAGCCAGGACCCGGGCGCGCTGCGCGGCCTGGCCGACCACTACGGCGTCCCGGTCCTCTCGGTGCACGCGCCCTGCCTGCTGGTCACCCAGCGGGTGTGGAGCCCCGACCCGTGGGAGCGGCTGCGCAGGGCCGCCGAGCTGGCCGAGACGCTGGAGGCGCCCACCGTCGTGGTGCACCCGCCGTTCACCTGGCAGCGCGACTACGCCCGCAACTTCGCCGACGGGCTCGACAAGATCGCCGGCCGCTTCGGCGGGCTGCGCTTCGCCGTGGAGAACATGTACCCGGTGCGGATGGCCGGCCGGCAGTTCGTGCCGTACGTGCCGGGCTGGGATCCGACCGACACCGGCTACGCCGCCTACACGCTGGACCTCTCGCACTGCGCCGCCTCGCACACCGACGCGCTGGCCATGGCCGACCGGATGGGGTCCGGCCTGGCCCACGTGCACCTGGGCGACGGCACTGGCGAGGGGCGCGACGAGCACCTGGTGCCCGGGCGTGGCGGCCAGCCCTGCGCCGAGCTGCTGCGCTCGCTGGCCGGCCGGGGCTTCACCGGCTCGGTGGCGGTCGAGGTGACCACCCGGGGCGCGAAGAGCCGCGCCGTCCGCGAGGCGGACCTGCGCGAGTCGCTCGAGTTCGCCCGGGCCAACCTGACGGCCCCCTCCCCGGTCGACGCCTAGCTGACCGGGGCGAGCGGTTCGGGCTGCGCCGGCACGGTCACCTGCTCGCCGACGGCGGCCCGCTTGCGCGCCCGGTGCGCGGCCACGTGCGAGCGGGTGGCGCAGCGCTCCGAGCAGAACCGCCGGCAGCAGTTCGACGAGGTGTCCAGGTAGACGTTGCCGCAGCGCTCGTCGGCGCAGACCCCGAACCGGGCGCTGCCGTATTCGCAGAGCCAGACCGACAGGCCCCAGACCGCGCCGGCCAGGTATTCGGAGCTGACCGAGGCGCCCCGGCTGGTCACGTGCATGTGCCAGTCGGAGGAGTCGTGGCCGGAGATGCGCGGCTGCACGGGGAACGCCTCCAGCAGCGCGTTCAGCTCCGTCACCGCCTCGGCGTCCCGGCCCGAGGTGCCGTACTCGAAGACGTCGCGCAGGCGCTTCTGCGCCCGCCGGAAGATCGCCAGGTCCCGGTCGGCGACCTCGTCGCGCATCCACGCGTTGTCGTCGGGGAAGATGGCCCGCAGGTCGTCGAGGTCGTCCAGACGGGCGTTGACGAGATCAACGCCGGTCCGGGCGTACGCGTCGAAGTTCACGACACCAACGGTAGACGACTCACGGGGTGCGCGGCGCGTCGATGTAGTGGGGCAGGAACCGCGCGTAACCGTCCGTGATGAGGCTCTCGCTCTCCCGTAGGCCCGCGCCGGCCGACTCGCCGTCCACGACCCAGCTCCCCAGCACCATCCGGCTGCCCGCGAACTCGGGCAACGCGCGGAACTCCTGGAAACAGAAGCCCTCGTCGCCGTAGATCCCCGGGTTCGTGAACTCGGTGCCCGCGGTGACGATGCGTACCGAGCCGCCCTCCCGGCCGAGCAGCGGCTTCGCCACGTACTCGGTCATCCCGCGCGGCGAGTCCAGGTATGCGGGCAGCAGGTACTCGTGGCCCGGGTAGAGCTCCCAGAGCACCGCCAGCAGCGCCTTGTTCGACAGCAGCAGCTTCCAGGCCGGCTCGATCCAGGTGGTCGGGGTGCCCGGCTCCAGCGCCGGCGGCCCGTACGGCTCGGCGAGCATCCACTCCCAGGGGTAGAGCTTGAAGCAGGTGGTGACCGGCCGGTCCTCGGCGTCGACGAAGCGCCGCCCGTCCCAGCCGACCCGCTGGATCGGCAGGAGGGTGACGTCCAGCCCCGCCTGCCGGGCGGTCTCGGCCAGGTAGCCGGCGGTGATCTGGTCCTCGCCCGACTCCTCCTCGGCGGACCACACCACGTGCACCCGCGGGTCGTGCAGGCCGGCGCCGATCTTGGCCCAGGCGCCGACCAGCCGCTCGTGCAGGCTGTTCCACTGGTCCGCGTCCGGTCGGGTGTGCTCCAGCCAGTACCACTGCACGATGCTGGCCTCGACCAGCGCGGTCGGGGTGTCGGCGTTGTACTCCAGCAGCTTCGGCGGCCAGGTGCCGTCGTACCAGAGGTCGAAGCGGCCGTAGAGGGTCGGCGGGGCCTCCCGCAGCGACCGGGCGACCGCCTCGGCGGCCCACCGCGGGATGCCGAACTCGGCGTACCGGTTGCGGGCCACGACGTGCTCGGCGGCGGCCACCGACATCCGGTGCAGCTCCTCCGTCGCCTCCTCCAGCCGGAGCACCTCGTCCAGCTCGAAGGCGTACGCGGCGGTCTCGTCCCAGTACGACATGATCCCGCCGTCGGGCAGTTCGGTGTCGACGTACACCAGGCCCTGCGCGCGGACGGTGGCGTCCCAGTCGGGGCGTGGGGTGCTGGCCTCGCGCCGCACCTCAGCCTCCGCAGGAAGCGAGGTGGGTGCCGAAGCCGCCGCGCTCGGGCAGCGCCGCGGCGACGGGAGCCGGAACGTCCCGGGCAGCGGCCGGGGCGGGGAGCCGCAGGGCCACGGCGACGGTGTCGCCGCCCCCGCCGGCCGGGCCGAGCGCGCAGTCATCATCGTCGTCGTCGTAGCCGTTGTTGCAGCCGGAGAGGGCCAGGGCCAGCGCGGTCAGGGCGCCGAGCTGCACGGTGGCCGACCGGAGCCGGCGTCGGGGGCGTCGTTCCACGTGATCGTTGTAGCGGATCCCCGCCAGCCGGGCCGCCCCGCGGTCCCCGCCGGAACGCTGCGTGACGTTGGCCGCCGCCCCCCGGCGCGGGCCCACCGCCGGGCGTTACGCTCGGCTCATGCTCCGTTCCGTCATCCTCGCCGCCTCCCGGTCATCCCAGGTCGAGCGGCTCGTCGCGACGGCCCCGTTCACGCGGGACGTCGTCCGCCGGTTCGTCGCCGGCGCCGGCACCGACGACGCGCTGCGCGCGACCCGCGCACTCGTCGCCGACGGCCAAGCGGTCACCCTCGACCACCTCGGCGAGGACACCGTCACCCCGGAGCAGGCGAACGCCACCCGGGACGAATACCTCAAGCTGCTGCGCCTGCTGGGCGCCGCCGGGCTCACCCCGGCCGCCGAGGTCAGCGTCAAGCTCTCCGCGCTCGGGCAGATGTTCGACGAGCAGCTCGCGTACGACAACGCGCGGGCGATCTGCGCGGCGGCCGATGCGGCGGGCACCACGGTCACCCTGGACATGGAGGACCACACCACCACCGACTCGACGCTGGACATCCTGGCCAAGCTGCGCAAGGACTACCCGTCGACCGGCGCGGTGCTCCAGGCGTACCTGCGGCGGACCGAGTCGGACTGCCGCGAGCTGTCCGGCGCCGGCTCCCGGGTGCGGCTCTGCAAGGGCGCGTACAAGGAGCCCGAGTCGGTGGCGTACCAGTCCACCACCGAGGTGGACAAGTCGTACGTGCGCTGCATGAACGTGCTCATGTCCGGGGACGGCTACCCGATGCTGGCCACCCACGACCCGCGCCTGATCGCCATCGGCGAGGACCGGGCCCGCTGGTTCGACCGCGGCCCGGAGCGGTTCGAGTTCCAGATGCTGTTCGGCATCCGCCCCGAGGAGCAGAAGCGCCTCGTCGGCGACGGCTACACCGTGCGCACCTACGTCCCCTACGGCGACCAGTGGTACGGCTACCTGATGCGCCGGCTGGCCGAGCGCCCGGCCAACCTGATGTTCTTCGGCCGCGCGCTGATGTCGAAGAAGTGAGTCAGGCGTTCGACCAGGTCCGGGTGCAGAGCACCAGCCGGTAGCCGTCCGGATCGGCGAACGTCATCCCCCAACGGTCCCAGTACGGGCCGGCGGAGACCCTGGTCCCGCCGGCCCGTTCCAGTCGGTCGGCCAGTTCGTCGTCGACCGGCCCGTCGAGGTAGAGCACGAACAGGTCCTCCTCGGTGGGGCGCGGCGCGACGGCCGGCTGCCCGCCGCCGACCAGTTCCAGGTGCCAACCCGCGCCGGGCCAGCCGACCATCACCAGGTCGTGCTCGCCGGGCCCGTCGGCGGCGCCCCGGTAGAGCACGTCCAGACCCAGGCCGTCGGCCCAGAACCGTTCGGCGGCGGCCAGGTCGCGGCTGGGGCGGGCGAGGCGTACGTGGGTGTCTGCGGAGAGCGGCATGTGCAAGATCCTCCGACCTCCACTCGACTTGAGGTCAACCCTTGACCGCGAAAGCTAATTGGGTTAGCTTTATGGCTATGACGATTAGCCAGGTGGCGCGGGACGGCGGAACCATCGCGTACGAGGTGCACGGGGAGGGGCCGCTCGTGGTCCTCTCGCACGGCATGGGGGAGAACCGGGCGAGCTTCCGCCACCTGGTGCCCCGGCTGGTCGCGGCGGGCTACCGGGTCGCCTCGGTCGACGTCCGCGGGCACGGCGACTCCAGCCCACGCTGGCCCGGCTACGCCCCGGCCGAGGTCGGCGGCGACCTGCTCGCCGTGGTCCGGGCGCTCGGCGGCGGCCCGGCCACCCTGGTCGGCAGCTCGTCCAGCGCCGCCGCCGTGGTCTTCGCCGCCGCCGACGCCCCCGCGCTGGTCAACGGCATCGTCCAGGTCGGTCCGTTCGTCGCCCCGCCCAGGCCGAACCCGGTGCTGCGGGCGGCCCAGGCGCTCGTGCTGCGCAGCCCGCGACTGTTCGGCATGTTCCACCGCACCCTCTTCCCGTGCGGGCGGCCGGCCGACGACGCCGCGTACCGGAAGGAGATGGTCGCCAAGCTGCGCGGCCGGATGGCCGCGGTGCGCGGCGTGGTCGCACCGGTCGACCCGCACTGGAGCGAGCGGGCCCGGGAGGTGCGGCAGCCGGTGCTGGTGCTGATGGGCACGAAGGACCCGGACTTCCCGGACCCGGGCGCCGAGGCCCGGGCCGCCCGCCGGCTCTTCGCCACCGCCGAGGCCCGCATGATCGCCGACTCCGGCCACTACCCGCACGCCGACCAGCCCGATGCGACCGCCGCCGACCTGGTCGAGTTCCTGGCGGTGACCTCCGGTGCCTAGGGCCGGCCTGACCCCGCAGACCGTGGTCCGGGAGGCGGCCGTGCTCGCCGACGAGGTCGGCCACGACCGGCTCACCCTGGCCGCGCTCGCCGCCCGGCTCGGTGTCGCGCTGCCCAGCCTCTACAAGCACGTCAGGGGAGTGGACGCGCTGCACCAGAAGCTGGCCGTGCTGGCCACCGCGGAGGTCGCCACCGAGCTGACCACCGCCGTCGCAGGCCGGGCCGGCGGCGACGCGCTGCGGGCCGCCGCCACCGCCTTCCGGGAGTACGCCCGCCGGCACCCCGGCCGCTACCCGGCCACCCAGCGGGCGCCGGACCCCCACGACCCCGAGCACCTGGCCGCCGCCGAGCGGGCCGTCGGCGCGATCTACGCGATCCTGCGCGGATACGACCTCGACGGCGACGCCGCGGTCGACGCCACCAGGATGTTCCGGGCCGCCGTGCACGGGTTCATCACCCTCGAGGCGGCCGGCGGGTTCGGGCTGCCCCGGGACATCGACCGTTCCTTCGACGAGATGGTGGCCGCGCTGGACACCGCGTACCGCAACTGGAGGTCTCGGTGAAGGCCGCCCTGCTCACGCTCATCTTCCTGCTGGAGCTGGCCCTGCTCGCGGCCGCCGGCTGGTGGGGTCTCACCCTCGACGCCGGCTGGCCGGTCCGGCTGCTCGCCGGCCTCGGCGCACCGCTGGCAATCGCCGTGGTCTGGGGGCTGTTCTGCTCGCCCCGGGCCACCGTGGCGCTGCCCGCGCCGGCCAAGCTGGGCGTGCAGGCCGCCTGCTTCGTCACCGGCGGCGTACTGCTCGCCCTGGCCGGGCGGCCGGTTCCGGGCGCGGTGCTGGTCGCCCTCTGGGCGCTCGACAAGACCCTCCTGACCCTCTCCGGCGAAAAGATCTGACCCCGCCACCCAAGACATTCCTGGATCTTGGACGAATTCGGCCCCAATGGGGGCCGCTTCGTACCAAGATCTCGGCCGGGCGGGGTGAGTCGTCTGCGACATCAGGTTTGTCGGCGGCGAAACAGGGACCGCGGCGGGCTCGGGTCGGGCGGCGCACGGGGGACTCTTTCCGGATCGCCCGATTGGTCGTACCCTTCGCCGGTGACCGACGGTGACGAGCGGCCCGCCGGCGCGGCGGCGAGCGGCGACGAGCAGCCGGCCGCCGCCCCGCCGGCTCCGGCCCGGCGGCGGCGCTGGCGGCTCTGGGCCGTGGTCAGGCTGGTCCTCGTGCTGGTGGCGTGCGGCGTGCCCGGCGTACTCCTGGTGGGGCTGGTGCGCGACGCGGCCGGACGGCCGGCGGCGGGCCGGGACGACCGGGGCACGGCGGCCGAGCGGCAGCTGCGCGAGCGGATGGCGGCCCAGCTCGACCGGCAGGCCGCCGCGCTGCTCAACGGTGACCGGGCCGGCTTCCTCGCCGTCGCCGAGCCCGCCGCCCGACCCGCGCTCACCCGGCGGTACGCCGCGCTGCGCGCGCTCCGGGTCAGCGCGTGGCGACCGGCGGCGGACGGGGTGCCGGCGGCGGTGGACCGGCGGCCAGGGGAATGGCGGCTGACGGTCACGGTCGGCTACTGCTTCGTGGTGCCCGGCTGCACGCCGAGCAGCGTCGAGCTGGGCACCCGGTGGCGGGTGGCGGGCGACGCGGAACCCCGGCTGACCGCGGTCGAGGAGTCCCGGGCGACGCCGGCCGGCGCGCGGCCCTGGGAGGTCAGCGACCTGGCCGTGGCGGTCGGGAAGCGGGCGGTCGTCGCCACCACGCCGGCGCTGCGGGGCAAGCTGACCGGCCTGCTCGCCCAGGCCGAGGCCGCCGCCAGGGTGGCTGACCTGTACGCGGTGGACGGCTCCCCGCCGGACCGCTACCTGGTCTACTACGCGGGCCGCGCCGAGTGGCAGCGCTGGTACGGCGGCGGCCGGCCGAAGTGGACCGCCGGGTACGCGGTCGGCGTGGGCGGCGGGCACCACGACGTCGTGCTCAACGCGCAGAGTTTGACCCCGACCGGCGTCGACGACCTGCTCCGGCACGAGCTGACCCACGCCGCGTCGCTGCCCGACCGGGGCTACGCGGACCGGTCGAGCTGGTGGCTGGTGGAGGGGCTGGCCGAGTACGCGGGCTCCGACGGCCAGCCGGTGGCCCGCTACGAGGGCCTGGCCGAGGTGCGCAGGCTCGTCCGGGGCGGGTGGAACGGCCGGCTCGACGCGCTGGCCCCGGCCGACGACGCGGCCGACGACCGGGTCGGCGGCGCCTACGGCATCGGCTACCTGGCCGTGCGCCACCTGGTCGACCGGTTCGGGGAGCAGCGGGTGCTGGACTTCTTCCGGGTCGTGGTGCACGAGCGCCGGTCGATGGCCGAGGCCGCCGACGAGGTGTTCGGCGAGCCCTGGTCGGGGCTGCACGACGACTGCGTCGCCTACCTCCGTGCGGTCGCCGGCTGAGGCGTCGACGCTGGTCGACGGGTCGTAGCATGGGCCGGGTGGCCCGCACCCCCTCGCCGCGGCTGCCCGCGGCCCGCCGCCGTCGCCTCCGCACCGCCCTGCTCGCCGTCGTCGCGCTGACCGGCGCCACCGCCGCCTCCTGCGGCGACGACACCTCCGCCGTCACCGTGGCCCAGGTGGGCCGCTCCGCGGTCACCGAGGTGATCGACGCGCCGGCCACGGTCACCGCCCGGGCCGCCGCCACCCTCACCGCCCCCGCCGACGGCACCCTGGCCAGCCTGCGCGTCCAGCCCGGACAGCGGGTGTCCCGCGGCCAGGTGCTCGCCGTGATCGACTCCCCGTCCGCCCAGGACCGGCTGAAGCAGGCCCGCGCGGCGCTCCGCGCGGCGAAGCGGGCGGGCCGGGGCGTCGGCGCCGGCGACCTGGGCGGCCGCCGGCGGGACACCGACCGGGCCGCCGATGAGGCTTTCGCCGCCGCCCGCAAGGCCGCCGGGAAGATCGGCGATCCTCAGCTCCGGTCCGCGCTGCTCCTCCAGGTCGAGTCGGCGCAGCAGCAGTACGCGTCGGCCGCCCGCGCCGCCGACCGGGCGGTCAGCGCGGTGCAGCGCGGGGTGGCCGGGCTGAACAGCGCCGTCGGCGCGCTGTCGACCGCGCAGCGCCTCCAGGCCCAGCAGGCGTACGACCTGGCGAAGGCGACGGTCGACGCGCTGACCCTGCGCGCCCCGGTCGCCGGGGTGGTGCAGCCGGGCGGCACCCGGGCGGCCACCCCGACCGATCTCACCGGGCTGCTCGGCGCGACCGGGGGCGCGGTGCCCGGCCTCGACCCGTCGGCCCTCGGCGCGGGCGGGCAGGGCGGCCCGCCGGCGGGGGTGGACGACGCGGTGCCGGCCGGTGGCCGGGTGACCGCCGGCACGCCGGTGCTGACCGTGGTGGACACCGGGCAGCTCGGCCTGCTCGCCGAGGTGGACGAGACCGACGTGCTGCTGGTCCGGGCCGGGCTGGCCGCCGCGGTCGAGCTGGACGCGGTGACCGGCGCGACGTACGACGCCACGGTCCGCTCGGTGGACGTGCTGCCGACCAGCTCGGCCCGGGGCGGGGTGACCTACCGGGTCCGGCTCGCCCTCGGCGCCGGGCGGCTCGGCGAGGGGGAGGCCGCGCCGGCGCCCCGCCCCGGCATGAACGCCGTGGTCCACCTCCGGGTCCGCGAGGCGGCCGACGCGGTGGCCGTGCCCGCCTCCGCGGTCTTCTCCGCCGACGGGCGGGACACGGTCTGGCTGCTGCGCGACGGCAGGGCCGACCGGGTCCCGGTGACCGTGGGCGTGCAGGGGCAGGACCTGGTGCAGATCGTCAGCGGGGTGCGCGCCGGCGACCGGATCGTGGTGCGCGGCGCCGACCAGGTCCACGACGGCCAGGAACTCCCGTGACCGTCGCCGCGATCGAGGCGGTCGACGTGTCCCGCACGTACGAGCTGGACGGGGTGTCGGTGCCCGCGCTGCGCGGGGTGTCGCTCACCATCGACCAGGGCGAGTACGTGGCGGTGATCGGCCCGTCCGGCTCGGGCAAGTCCACCCTGATGCACCTGCTCGGCGGGCTGGACCGGCCGACCGGCGGCCGGCTGGTGATCGGTGGCCGGGACGTGGCCACCCTGACCGCGCCGGAGCTGGCGACGCTGCGCAACGAGACCATCGGCTTCGTCTTCCAGGCGTTCCACCTGCTGCCCCGGACGTCCGCGGTGGACAACGTGGCGCTGCCCCTGGTCTACCGGGGCGTCGGGGCGCGGCAGCGGCGGGAACGCGCGGCGGCGATGCTCGGCCGGGTCGGGCTGGGGCACCGGCTGGGCCACCGCCCCAACCAGCTCTCCGGGGGCGAGCAGCAGCGGGTGGCGATCGCCCGGGCCCTGGTCACCGACCCGACGGTGCTGCTCGCCGACGAGCCCACCGGCAACCTCGACAGCGCCACCGGCGACGCGGTGCTGGAGCTGCTGGAACGGTTGAACGCCGAGTCCGGGGTGGCGCTGGTCATGGTGACCCACGACCCGGAGGTCGCGGCCCGGGCCCGCCGGCGGATCGCCGTCCGGGACGGGCTGATCCGGTCCGACACCGTTCATGATCGACCGCTGTCGGGCGGCGACGGTCGACCTGAGACACTGGACGCCGCTCCCAGCGCGGAGCCCCGGTCCGCGTCCGGAAGCGGTCCGGGGCACCCGTCCGGTGGCTTCGGTGGCGCCACCGGAGCCACCGGACGCCTTCCGCTCAGCGGGGGGCAGAGCGCGCCCGGGGGTGCCGGGTGAGGGTGGCCGAGGCCTGGCGGGTGGCGCTGGACGCGCTGCGGGCCAACCGGATGCGCAGCGCGCTGACCATGCTCGGCGTGATCATCGGGGTCGCCTCGGTGGTGCTCCTGGTGGCCATCGGCACCGGCACCAAGCAGAAGGTCGAGCAGCAGGTGGAGGGGCTCGGCTCGAACCTGCTCCTGGTGGTGCCCGGCAAGCTCGACGTCGGCACCGCCCCGGTGGTCTCGCCGCTGGACCTCAAGGACGTGGACGCCGTCTCCCGGGTGGTGGGCGACCCCGGCCGGGTGGCCGTCACCATCGCCTCCGGCGCGACCGCCCGGGCCGGTACCCGGTCCGACTTCACCACCGTCCAGGGGGTGCTGGAGACCACCCCTTCGGTCTTCACCCGCACGCTGGCCCGGGGCCGTTACCTCACCGGGGCCGACGTGGACACCAGCCGCCGGGTGGCGGTGCTCGGCGCGTCCGTGGCCCGGGCGCTCTTTCCCGACCGGGACCCGCTCGGCCAGCAGGTCACCCTGGCCGGGGTCCGGTTCCGGGTGATCGGCGTCTTCACCCCGCTCGGGCAGAGCCTCGGCGTGGACCGGGACGACGAGGTGCACATCCCGGTGACCGCCGCGCAGCGACTCTGGGGCACCCAGCGGATCGACGGCATCGCGGTCAAGGCGCCCGACCGGGAGCAGATCGACCAGCTCGGCGAGCGGATCGTCGCCGAGCTGTCCCGCCGGCACCCGGACACCGAGTTCAGCGCGGTCACCCAGCAGCAGATCCTCGGCGTGCTGGGCGACATCCTCGGCGTGCTCACCGGTGTGCTGGCCGCCATCGCGGGCATCTCGCTGCTGGTCGGCGGCGTCGGCGTGTCCAACATCATGCTGGTCTCGGTACGCGAGCGGACCCGCGAGATCGGCCTGCGCAAGGCGGTCGGGGCGCGGCCCCGCGACATCGGCGTGCAGTTCCTGCTGGAGGCGGTGCTGCTCACCTCGATCGGCGGGCTGACCGGGATGGCGCTCGGGGTGGGCGGCGCGCTGCTGGTCGACGCGGTCTCGCCGATCCCGGCGGCGATCACCTGGTGGTCGTTGGCGCTCGCCTTCGGGGTCTCGGCGGCGGTGGGCATCGTCTTCGGGGTGGTGCCCGCCCAGCGCGCCGGCCGGCTCGACCCCGTGGTGGCGCTGCGCGCCGAGTGAACCGGACAGGCCACCCGTCCGGGCGAAAAACACCAGCTCAACGGGGAGTGAACCGGGGCCTGTCCATGATCAAACGGAGGAAGGGATCGCGCCGGTCACAGCCGCCCCGCTACCGTACTGGTAACACGCGCGTCGCTCGTCGTGGCGGGAAACAACCTGCTCGGCGGCACGCGCCGGGCATGGGAATGGGTCGGTGAGCCATGGCCGGGTCGCAGTCCGACGCTCGACTGTCGGATGTCAGGTTCCTGACCGTCGCCGAGGTGGCGACGGTCATGCGGGTGTCCAAGATGACGGTCTACCGTCTCGTGCACAGCGGTGAGCTGACCGCGGTGCGGGTCGGCCGGTCGTTCCGGGTGCCCGAGCACGCGGTGCACGAATACCTCCGGGGCGCTTTCCAGGAAACCGCCTGACACGTCGCCGGCCAGGCCGGCGAGTGCGACGTAACGGGCATCGACGGGGTCGCGTTGGTCCTGCTGACGCACTCCGGCTACCCTGGACCCCGACCGTGACCGCACCCTGGTGTGCCCTGCCCACCACGCTGGTCCGGTCCGTTGTCCGCAAGCGGTCACCGACGCCACCCCCCGTGGCGTCTCCCGGTCCGCCCCGCACGTTGCATCGAAAGGCTGTCGTATGGGCTCGGTGGTCAAGAAGCGCCGCAAGCGCATGGCTAAGAAGAAGCACCGCAAGCTGCTGCGCAAGACCCGCGTCCAGCGTCGCCGTCTCGGCAAGTGACCCGGGCCGGGCTCCGGCCCGGCACCCGGCACCACTTGCCTACTGTCGACCCTCGGAGGCTCAGGTGATCAGGCCGTGGACGTCCCGGCTCGATCCCGCCTGCCGGCACAGGCGCACGACATGACCCCCGGTGGCACCTCAGGTGCTCCGGGGGTCGTCGTCGTGACCGGGGTCGGCCGCTATCTCGGCGCCCACGTCGCCGCCCGGCTCGCCGCCGATCCGCGCATCGACCGCGTCATCGGGGTCGACCCGGCCACCCCCAACCCGGAGCTCACCGACCTGCTGTCCGGGGTCGAGCGGGTCCGCCTCGACCTCGACTCGCTCGGCGGCCTCCTGGTCGACCTCGACGTCGACGCCGTGGTGCACCTGGCGCTGGTCACCGCCCCCGACCCCCAGCAGGGCGGCCGGGCGGCGATGAAGGAACAGAACGTCATCGGCACCATGCAGCTCCTCGCCGCCTGCCAGCGAGCGCCCCGGCTTCGCAAGCTCGTGGTCCGCTCGTCGACCGCCGCCTACGGGGTGTCGTTCCGGGACCCGGCCGTCTTCACCGAGGAGACCGAGCCGCGCGAGGTGCCGCGCGGCGGTTTCGGCCGCGACATCCTCGACATCGAGGGATACGTCCGCGGGTTCCGCCGCCGTCGCCCCGACGTCACGGCGACCGTGCTGCGCTTCGCGCCGTTCATCGGCTCGACCGCCGACACCACGCTCACCCGATACTTCTCCCAGCCGGTGGTGCCCACCGTCTTCGGCCGGGATCCGCGGTTGCAGTTCGTCCACTTCGACGACGCCCTCGAGGTGTTGCACCGGTCGGTCGCCGAGGAGCACGCCGGCACCTACAACGTCGCCGGGCCGGGGGTGCTCTCGCTGTCCCAGGCCATCCGCCGGGCCGGCCGGGTGGCCGTGCCGGTGCTGGAGCCGGGCCTGTCCGGGGCCGCCGCGATCGCCCGGAGCCTGGGCTTCGGGCGCTACGGACTGGACCAGGTCGACCTCTTCGTGCACGGTCGGGTGGTGGACACCACCAGACTGGAGCGCGAGTACGGCTTCACGCCCCGCTCGACCGCGGCCGCCTTCGACGACTTCATCCGCGCCCACCACGGCGGCGTGGTGGTGACCCGGGACCAGCTCGCCACGGCCGAGCAGCTGGTGCTGGAGGGCATCCGGCAGGTCCGGGCGGCCGTGCGGGAGCGCTCGTGAGCGCCGGCGAGGAGCGGGGCGAGGCGCGGTACGACGTACCGCTCGCCGTGCCCGGGCCGGACGCGGAGCCGGCGCGGCGCAACGGGCACCGGCGGGCCACGGCGGCCGCCGCCGAGCCGACCATGAAGGCGGCGCCGGCGGCCACCGACGAGCCGGACACCTCCACCGACGAGCCGGCGCCGGCCCCGCGGACGGGCGAGCCGGGCGACGCCCCGAAGAAGACCATGGCGAAGAAGGCCGTCGCCAAGAAGGCCGTCGCCAAGAAGGCCGTCGCCAAGAAGGCCGTCGCCAAGAAGGCGGTGACGAAGAAGCCGGCGGCCGAGGAGCGGCAGGGCGACGTGACCCCGCCCGGGCCGGCGGTGGCGGACCGGCCGGGGGACCACTGGGACCGGAAGGTCGCCAAGGGGCTGGCCTTCCTGCGGCGGCGGCTGGCCGGCGACTACGAGGTGGACGAGTTCGGCTTCGACCCGGACCTGACCGACGCCGTCTTCCACCCGCTGGTCCGGCTGCTCTACCGCGACTGGTTCCGCACCGAGGTCGGCGGCGTCGAGCACGTGCCCGCCGAGGGCGCCGGCCTGGTGGTCGGCAACCACTCCGGCACGGTGGCGCTGGACGCCCTGGTGCTCGCCACCGCGCTGCACGACCGGCACCCGGCGCGCCGCTACCTGCGGCTGCTCGGCGCCGACCTGGTCTTCCGGATGCCGGTGGTCTCCGAGATCGCCCGCAAGACCGGCGGCACGGTGGCCTGCAACCCCGACGCGGAACGGCTGCTCGGCAACGGCGAACTGGTCGGCGTCTTCCCGGAGGGTTTCAAGGGCGTCGGCAAGCTCTACGCCGACCGCTACAAGCTCCAGCGCTTCGGGCGGGGCGGCTTCGTCTCGGCGGCGCTGCGGACCGGCACGCCGATCGTGCCGGTGGCGATCGTCGGCGGCGAGGAGATCTACCCGATGCTCGCCGACATCAAGCCGCTGGCCCGGCTGCTCAAGCTGCCCTACTTCCCGGTCACCCCGACCTTCCCCTGGCTGGGGCCGCTCGGCATGGTGCCGCTGCCGAGCAAGTGGCTGATCGAGTTCTGCCCGCCCATCCCGACCGCGCACCTGCGCGACTCGGCCGACGATCCGCTGGTCGTGTTCAACCTCGCCGACCAGGTGCGGGAGACCATCCAGCAGACCCTGCACCGGCTGCTCGAACGCCGCCCGGACCCGTTCGGCCCCTGACCGCAGGGGCTCCCGTCAGTCGACGCGCTGGCGGCGGCGGTGCAGGGCCAGCCCCGCGGTGACCGCGCCGGCGACCAGCCCGGCGGCGGCCGTGGACGGCACGGCGATCTTCATGGCGCGGCGGCCGGTGCGGAAGTCGCGGACGTCCCAGCCCCGCTCGCGGGCCCGCCGGAGCAGCGCCGGATCCGGGTTGACGGCCACCGGTCGCCCCACCGTGGAGAGCATCGGCAGGTCGTTGGCGGAGTCGCTGTAGGCCGCGCAGCGGCTCAGCTCCAGCCCCTCCACGGCGGCGAGCTGGGTGACCGCCTCGGCCTTGGCCGGGCCGTGCATGAGGTCGCCGACCAGCCGGCCGGTGTACGCCCCGTCGACCACCTCGGCCACCGTGCCGATCGCCCCGGTCAGGCCGAGCCGGGTCGCGATCACCCGGCCGATCTCCACCGGGGCGGCACTGACCAGCCAGACCCGCTCGCCCGCGTCGAGGTGGCGCTGGGCCAGCTTGCGGGTGCCGGCGAAGATGCGCGGGGCCATCAGCTCGTCGAAGATCTCGTCGGCGAGGCGCTCCACGTCGTCCACCCGCCAGCCCTCGATGAAGGCGAGCGCCGCCTCCTTGGCCTGCGACATGTCCCCGGCGTGCTCGGTGGCGAGCAGCCGGAACTTCGCCTGCTGCCAGGCGAACCGGGCCAGGTCGCCGGTGGTGAAGTAGTTCCGGGCGGCCAGCCCGCGGGCGAACCAGTAGATCGACGCGCCCTGCATCATCGTGTTGTCCACGTCGAAGAACGCGGCGGCCGTCGGATCGGGGGTGGCGGTGGCCGGGGGCGCCTCCGGGGTCTCCGACCAGCCGGCGGTGTGCCCCTGGACGTCGGTGCTGACCGTCACCTTCCGGCTCCGGGTCACGACGATCTCCCCTCGACAACCGCGTACGCCCTCCGAACCGAGCCTATCCGGCACCGTGTGACGGGCGGATGTCCGGCGCGAGAAGTGTGGCGTGGACGGCTGTCCGGGCGGGTTCAGCGGTCGCCGGGGCAGGTGGACGGTGCGGGCCCGAGCGCGTCGCTGGCCGCCGGGGCCGGCAGCCCGCAGGCGATCGCCTCGCGGAGGGCGTCGGCACGCTGGCCGGCCGCGTCGAGCAGGGCGAGCGAGCGGCGGGTGCGGTCGCGGTCGGCGTGGTCCGGCCGGTCGAGCAGCCCGCTGACCGCCCGGCGCTGGCCGCCGAGGAACGTGTCGACGGCGTCCAGCGCCGCCGGGTCGGAGCGCTGCGCGGCCACCGTGGTCAGCAGGCGTACGCCCTGCCGGGTGTCGGCGTCCATGTCGTCGAGCACGGCGCTGAAGCCGAGCCGGTCGTCGCGGACCGTGGCGGCCTCGTCGAGCCGGGTCCGGGCGAAGTCGAGGAAGAGCTGGCCCCGGCTGATGTCGGAGCTGGCCAGGGCGAGCTGGGCGCGCTCGGTCGAGCGCTTCATGCCGTAGAGGGCGTCGCCGGGCAGCGCGTTCTCGCTGGCGGCGGAGATGCCGGAGAGGGCGATCGCGCCGGCGGCCACGCCGACCAGGATCGCGCCCCGGGCCCGGGCCCGTCGCCCGGTCAGGGCCGGCAGCAGCGAGCCGCGCACGCCGGTGGCGGTGCCGGCCTTCGCCGGGGCGCCGACGCCCTCACGTTCGGCGGTGGCCACGAGCATCGCCCGCAGCCCGGTGCGGAATTCGGTGTCCACCTCGACGTCCGGCCGGTCGGCGGTGAGCCGCCGGCTCACCGCGACGAGTGTGGCGAGTTCGTCGTCGGCACGGGATCGGGCGTGGTGCCGTCGGCCGCCGTTGGCCTCGTCGAGGAGTTGCGCGAAGCGCTCGGCACGCCGACGGGAGAAGAGGTCGCTGTCCACCGCGGGCACCCCCTCTCGCTGGTCACGGCCGCGCTGGCCGTCGTCGTCACCAGCGACCGGTGGCAGCGTGCGGCCGACGGCCGACCGGGACGGCCGACCTGACCCACCGGACCGGGTGGCCCGGGGGACGCCGGGACAACCACTGGTCGCACCCGGAGAAACGGTTCGCGCCGGTCGCCGGTTACGGCCCGGTCGGTGTCGAAATCACCAAGAGTGATCGCGGTCACGGGGTGTCACGGGTGCGCACAGCCGCGCCCGCCGGGGTCGCCGGGTGGGTGGGGCGGGCCGGGTCAGGGCTGGAAGCCGTCGGGCAGCAGCCGGGCCAGGGCCCGGACCGCCCGGTACTGCAACGCCTTGATGGCACCCTCGTTCTTGCCCATGGCGCGGGCCGTCTCGGCCACCGAGAAGCCCTGGAGGAAGCGGAGCACGATGCACTCCTGCTGCTCCGGGTTGAGCTGCTTGACGGCGGTGAGCAGGGCGACGTTGGTGATGTGCTCGACGACCGCGGCCTCCGGGCTGCCCTCGGGCCCCCGGTCCTCCCGGTCGGCGTCGAGCACGTCCCCGGTGGTCACCTCCAGCCGGTAGCGGCCGGACTTGAAGTGGTCGGCGACCAGGTTGCGGGCGATGGTGACCAGCCAGGCGCCCAGGTCGCGCCCCTGCCAGGTGAAGCTGCCGATCCGCTTGAGCGCCCGGAGGAACGTGTCGGAGGTGAGGTCCTCGGCGAGCTGGCGGTTGCCGACCCGGAAGTAGACGAACCGGAAGACGGTGTCGACGTACCGGTCGTAGATCAGGCCGAACGCCTCGGCCTCGCCGGCCTGGGCCCGCTCGACCAGCGCCCAGACCTCGGTGGCCGGGTCGGACGGGTCGGGGCGGCTCGGGAAGCCGGTGGCCGGCGCGGCGGTCGCCGGGACGGCCGGCAGCACCGCGGTGTCGCCGGTGGTCACCGCGGGCAGGATTGCGGTCTCGGCGGCCGAGGGCTCGCTGTTCGCCGCGGCCTCGCCGCGCCGGCCCTGGGCGGGCATGGCCGGCCGGGACGGTGCGCCGAGCCGGCCGGCGGCGGGCTTCGCGTTGCCGCCGGGCACCGCCGGGCGCGGCGGCGCCTCGTTGTGGTGCGTGCGGTTGCGGATCCGCCGCCCCTCGCCACGCACCGCGAGACCGCGCATCCCGTCGGCGGCGGCCCGTGGCGCGGGCTCCAGGCGCTCGTTGACCGGTGTTCGCTGGGTCGGGCCGGTCACCCCGGCCGGCCGGTCCGCGTAACCGAAGGTGGTCACCGCACCTCCCCGATCGAGGCGGGGCGCGGCCGCACCGGTTGCCGCGGCGTCGCGGCGGGACCGGGTACGCCCCGACCGGGCGCGGCCGTTCCGGGACGTGCCGACGGGCGGCAGGTCCCCTTGAGGTGCTGGTCCAATGCGCTCACAGGCACGGGGGCCTCCTCGGGCTGAGGGGTGTCGACTCACGGCAAATGGGGTGAGCCGACCCGAGTGATGATAGGGCCAACGTCACCCGCGCGTGGCAAGTCCGTTACACAGAGCGGAAGTATTTCCGGTCCCGTCGCACAAATGGCGGACGCCTTGTCCGTCGTGTGCGGTTGACTTTCACGCCGGCACCTGGTCCGGAGTGGAAAGTCCTGGTCGGAGCCAATTTTGTTACGCCCTCGGCGTGTCGCGGCGGCGGCCCGGCCGGGTCGTTTCCGGCTGCCCGGACGATCCCGTCCGCCGATCGGTGGAGGGCACCTTCCCACGTTCGAGAATCCCGCTTGCCGGGTGGACAGTCCCGTGGAGGGGACGCGGCCCGGCGTGTCCGGTGGGCGGCGGCTGGCCGCCACGCGGCGCGGTCCGGCGTTCAGGCGTGGCCGGGCGGATCCGGCTGTGCGAGACTCAGCCACCGTGCAGGACGCAGCCGACAGCTCCGCGCCGAACCTCGCCGACCGGCTCCGCCGGGCGGCCGCCGTCCACGGTGACCGTCCCGCGCTGCACTGGCGCGACCGGACGCTGACCTGGTCGGCCCTGGACGCCGCGGTCACCGCGACCGCCCGCGCGCTGGCCGCGGCGGCGCCACCGTCCGCTCCGGACGGCCACCCGTCCCGGGTGGCGATCGCCTTCGGCAACACCCCGGACTTCGTGGTCACCTACCTGGCCGCGCTCCGGGCCGGCCTGGTGGCGGTGCCGGTCAACCCGGGCTTCACCGCCCGCGAGCTGCGGCACGTGCTCGCCGACTCCGGGGCCGCCGTGCTGGTCGGCGCGGCGGAGGTGGCGGGCCGGGTGGCCGGCGGCGACCTGCCCGCGCTCACGGCCGTGCACACCGCCCCGCCGGTCGCCGACGGTGACGGGGCGGCCGGGTTCCCGGCCCGGGGCGGGGACGACCTCGCCGTCCTGCTCTACACCTCCGGCACCGAGGGCCGGCCCAAGGGCGCCATGCTGTCGCACCGGGCCCTGGCCGCCAACCACGCCCAGGTCGACCGGATCGACCCGCCGGTGGTCGGCCCCGACGACACCGTGCTGCTCGCCCTGCCGCTCTTCCACGCGTACGGGTTGAACTCCGGGTTGGGTGCCGTGGTGCATCACGGCGCGACCGGGGTGCTGGTCGACGAGCCGGGCCCGACCGGGGCGCTCGACGAGATCGCCCGGCACCGGGTCAGCGTGCTGGTCGGCGTACCGTCGATGTTCCTGGCCTGGGCCGACGCGGCGGGCGACGCCACCGGGGCGCTGGACTCGGTGCGCGTCGCCGTGTGCGGCGCGGCGCCGCTGCCGCCGGCCGTCGGGGCGCGCTTCACCGAGGTGACCGGGCACCCGGTGCACGTCGGGTACGGGCTCACCGAGACCGCACCGGTGCTCACCTCCACCCTGGTGGGCGGCGAGCCGAAGCCGGGCTCCATCGGCCGCCCGCTGCCCGGCGTCGAGCTGCGCCTGGTCGGGTCGGACGGCGCGGAGCTGTGGCGTGACGGGGTGCCGGCGGCCGAGGAGGACGCCGACGAGCTGCACCTCTCCGACGACCCGGCGGGCACCGACCCGGGGCAGATCGTGGTGCGCGGCGCCAACCTCTTCGACGGCTACTGGCCGGACGGGCGCGGCGGTCCGGACCCGGACGGCTGGTGGCCCACCGGCGACGTGGCGTACGCCGACTCCGACGGCGACCTCTTCCTGGTCGACCGGCTCGGCGAGCTGATCCTGGTCAACGGCTTCAACGTCTACCCGCACGAGGTGGAGTTGGTGCTCCAGGCGCATCCCGGGGTGGCCGAGTCGGCCGTCCTGGGGGTGCCGCACCCGCGGACCGGCGAGACTGTCCGGGCGTACGTGGTGCGGGCGGCCGGCTCGACGGTGACGACGGAGGAGCTGCTCGGCCACTGCGCGCGTAACCTGGCCCGGTTCAAGTGCCCGTCCGCCGTCGAGTTCGTCGACCAGCTGCCCCACTCGGCGATCGGCAAGGTACGCAAGACCGAGCTCCGCCCGGCGGCGCCCCCGGTGCCCGCGCCCGCGCCGCCGACCGAGATCCGCACGGAGGTATCCGATGTCCAGTGACGCCCGGCTCACCCTGATCACCCGGCCCGACTGCCACCTCTGCGAGGACGCGAAGGCGGCGCTCGACCGGGTGGTGGCGGTGACCGGCGACCGCTGGGTCGAGAAGGACGTGACGGGCGACCTCGAGCTGGAGCGGGAGTACGGCGACCGGCTGCCGGTGGTGCTGCTCGACGGCAAGGAGCACGGCTACTGGCGGGTCGAGGAGGATCGGCTGCTGCGGGACCTGACCACCCCGCAGCTCTGATCCGCCCCTTACAGTGCAGCGATGACCGCTGCGCGCCGCCACCTCGTGTGGGACTGGAACGGAACCCTCCTCGACGACCTCGACCTGGTGGTACGCGCCACCAACGTCGCCTTCGCCAGCGCCGGAGGGCCCGAGGTCACGGCCGACGAGCACCGCGTCGGGTTCCGCCGCCCGATCGCCGACTACTACGCCGAGATGCTCGGCCGGGCGATCGACGACGAGGCGTTCGGCCGGCTCGACCGGATCTTCCACGAGGCGTACCGGGCCGGGTTGACGAGCTGCGCGCTGGCCGCCGACGCCACCGCCGCGATCGCCGCCTGGCCGGGCAGCCAGTCGCTGCTGTCCATGTGGTTCCACGACGAGCTGGTCCCCACGGTGCACACCTACGGGCTGACCCCGCACTTCACCCGGGTGGACGGGCTGCGCGCGGCGGTCGGCGGCGGCCCGAAGGCGGAGTGGCTGGAGAAGCACCTCGCCGAGCTGGGCCTCGACGGCCCGCACGTGGTGCTCATCGGCGACTCGCTCGACGACGCGGACGCCGCACTCTCCGTCGGCGCCCGCTGCGTCCTCTACACCGGCGGCCTCTCCGACCCCGCCCGGCTGCGCACCTCCGGCCACCCGGTGGCCGACACCCTCACCGAGGCGGTCACCCTCGCCCGGGCGCTCTGATCGACGCCCCCGGCCTCAGGCGCGGAGGTGGGTGAGGACCGCCAGGACTCGGCGGTGGTGGTTGGTGGCGTCGGGCGGCAGGTCCAGCTTGGTGAAGATGTTGCGGACGTGCTTCTCGACGGCGCCGTCGCTGACCACCAGGGCGCGGGCGATGGCGGTGTTGGAGCGGCCCTCGGCCATCAGGGCGAGCACCTCGCGTTCGCGCGGCGTCAGCTCGGCCAGCGGGTCGTTGCGGCGGCGCCGGACCAGGAGCTGGCTGATCACCTCGGGGTCCAGCACCGTGCCACCGGCGGCCACCCGGGCCAGCGCGTCCAGGAACTCGTCGATCGCGGCCACCCGGTCCTTGAGCAGGTAGCCGATCCCGCCCCCGCCGGCCCCGCCGCCGGTGGTGGCGAGCAGGTCGTCGGCGTACGACACCTCGACGTACTGGGAGAGCACGAGGACCGGCGTACGCGGCACCCGCCGGCGGGCCTCCACGGCCGCCCGCAGCCCCTCGTCGGTGTGCGACGGTGGCATCCGCACGTCCACCACCGAGACGTCCGGCCGGTGCGTCACCACCGCCTCGACCAGGGCGTCACCATCACCGACGGCGGCCACCACCTCGTGTCCCGACTCGGTCAGCAGCCGGACCAGCCCCTCCCGGAGCAGTACGGCGTCGTCCGCGATCACCACCCGCATGGGTCCGGTGTCTACCACGTCCTGGACCCACAGAGGGAACGTCACCGGGGGAGTTCCGCGTGGATCCGGGTCGGCCCGCCGGTCGGGCTGGCCACCTCCAGCGTCCCGCCGGCGGCCCGGACCCGGTCGGCGATGCCGCTCAGCCCGTGCCCCTTGGCCAGGTGGGCGCCGCCGATCCCGTCGTCGGCCACGGTGATCTCCAGCCGGCCGACCTTCCGGGTCACCTCGACCCGGCACGCGGCGGCGCGGCTGTGCTTGGCGACGTTGGTCAGCGCCTCGGCCACCACGAAGTAGGCGGTGCTCTCCAGCGCCGGGTCGAGCCGCCCGCCGGCGGTGCCCAGCTCGTCGTCGATCATCAGCTCGGTGGGGACCAGGGCGCGGGCGGCGAGCGCGGCCAGGGCGCTGGGCAGGCCCCGGTCGACCAGGATCGGCGGGGCGATGCCCCGGGACAGGGCGCGCAGCTCGTCGAGGGTGTCCCGGGTCTGGCTGACCGCCTCGTCCAGGGTGCGCCGGGCCGCCTCCGGGTCGGCGGCGAGCTGCTGGCGGGCCCGGCTCAGGTCCATGGCGAGGCGGACGAGGCGCTGCTGTGGGCCGTCGTGGATGTCCCTCTCCAGCCGGCGCAGGGCGGACGCCTCGGCGGACGCGGCGGCCCGCTTCTGCTCCTCCAGCGTGGTGATCCGCTGCCGCATCTCGGCCACGCCGGTGAGCAGCGAGTAGGCCAGGGCGGCCTGGATCCGGGCGCAGGCCCGGGCCACCAGGGGCAGGGTGAGCAGGGCGAACAGCCCGATCGCTGTGTTCAGGGCGACGCGCGCCCCGGTCCCGTCGCCCATCCCGAGCAGCTCGCTCAGGTCCTGGTCGTCGGGGCCGCGCGGGATGGCCCAGTCGTACGCGCCGTAGAGCGTGCCGGTGAGAGCCAGCGCCCACCAGACCAGCACCACCACGAAGGTGGGCAGGGTCACCAGCAGCCGGACGAAGGCGTGCAGCAGGTCGAGCCAGGACTGCGGGTCGCGCATCGGGGTGAGGACCCGCCGCCAGAAGCCCGCGCCCCGCTCGGGCGCCAGGTAGACCGGGCGGACCCGGGGCTGGCGCAGCACGGCGGGCAGCCGCAGCCGCTCCAGGTCGGCCAGCCCCCGGGCCGCGTACAGGGTGCCGGCGAGCACCGGCAGGCCGAGCGTGGTGACGAGCAGCCCGGCGGTGAGCGAGATCCCCGCCACGGCGAGCACGAAGCCGACCAGCGCCAGCGGGAGGCCGAAGAGCACGTAGCCGGAGTCGGCCAGGAGTTGGCGGACGAGGCCCCGGACGGGTGTGGTGGGGGTGGGCGCGGTGCCCAGCGGTACGGCGGTCATGCTCCGAGGCTATGGGCCGGGGGCGGCCCGACCCATCCCGTGCGCGGGCCTCTCCGAGGTGGGGTTCTCCCTACCGCCGGAGTGACTCGCGCCTCTCCCGGACGGTGACACACCGCTATCGGGCGCGCGCGATTGGTCAGAGAAGTCGGGATTGAGCAATAATCGTCACGCGGCGCCGAGGGAGCTCCGTCTATCGATCTTGTTGGAATGGAGTGGCAGGTGGAGGCGCGTCGCGAACTAGCAAGATCGCGATTTGTGCACCTCTTCACAAGCGCCTACTCTGTAGTTCCGACGCGCCCCGCTAGCACAGCCGGCAACATCGGTCGCCAGCGGGAGTCCCGGAACGACCGGTCACCGTCGCTGGTCGAGGATCGCACCGCACGGAGTCTCATGAGTCAGCACCGTCACCCTGGCGCGCCCGGCCGCGCCGGTGCCGTACCGGCGCTTCCGGACCTGCCCGAGGCGACCGTCGCGCGGCTCCCGGAATACCTCCGTGCCCTGCACGCGCTCTCCGAGGCCGGCCACGACACGGTCTCCAGCGAGGGGCTGGCCAACGCCGCCGGGGTCAATTCGGCGAAGCTCCGCAAGGACCTCTCCCACCTCGGCTCGTACGGCACCCGGGGCGTCGGCTACGACGTCACGCTGCTGATCGAGCAGATCGAGTCGGTGCTCGGGCTCACCCAGTGCCGCTCGGTCGCGCTGGTCGGCGTGGGTAATCTCGGTCACGCCCTGGCCGGCTACGACGGCTTCGCCAGCCGCGGCTTCCGGATCGCCGCCCTCTTTGATGCCGATCGCGCCCGGGTCGGCGAGGAGATCAACGGGCTGGTCGTCCGGCACGTCGACGAGCTGGCCCGGGTCGCCGTCGAGGAGTCGATCTCGATCGGCGTCATCGCCACCCCGGCGCCGGCCGCCCAGGCGGTCGCCGATCAGCTCGTCGCCGTCGGCGTGACGAGCATCCTGAACTTCGCGCCCTGCGTACTCTCGGTTCCGGAGGGGGTCGACGTGCGCAAGGTCGATCTCGCGATCGAGCTGCAGATCCTGTCCTTCCACGAGCACCGCAAGGCGTCGCTGACCGCGCTCCCCGGCGGGCTTGTGGCGACCGACACCCAGGAGGCGATCGGCACGTGAAACTGCTCGTCGTCGGCGCGTCCTACCGCACCGCCCCGGTCGCCACGCTGGAGCAGCTGGCGGTCCCGCCCGCGGACCTCACCCGCACCCTGGACCGCCTGGTCGCCCAGCCGTACGTCGCCGAGGCCGTGCTCGTCTCCACCTGCAACCGCGTCGAGGTGTACGCGGCCGTCTCCGGCTTCCACGGCGGCCTCGGCGACATCTGCGCGGTCCTGGCCGAGCAGGCCGGCGCCCCGCCGGCGGCGCTCGCCACCCACCTCTACGTGCACTACGACGCCGCCGCCGTGGACCACGTCTTCCGGGTGGCCACCGGGCTGGACTCGATGGTGGTTGGCGAGGCGCAGATCCTCGGCCAGCTCCGCGACGCCTACCACTCGGCCAGCGGCGCCGACTCCGCCGGCCGGCTGCTGCACGAGCTGATGCAGCAGGCACTGCGGGTGGGCAAGCGCGCGCACGCCGAGACCAACATCGACCGGGCCGGGCAGAGCGTGGTCACCGCCGCCCTCGACCTGGCCGCCGACCTGCTCGACGGCGACCTGACCGGCCGGCCCGCCATGGTGGTCGGCGCGGGGGCGATGGGCTCGCTGGGCGTGGCCACCCTCTCCCGGCTGGGCGCCGGCCCGATCACCGTCACCAACCGGGGCGCCGAGCGGGCCGTCCGGCTGGCCGAGTCCTACGGCGCGACCGCCGTGCCGTTGGCCGGGCTGGTCGACGCGCTCACCACGGTGGACATCGTGGTGGCCGCCACCGCGGCCACCGAACCGGTCCTCTCCCGCGACGTGGTGACCCGGGCGCTGGCCCGCCGGGACGCCGCCCGGGGCCCGCTGGTCCTGCTCGACCTGGCCGTCCCGCGCGACGTCGAGGAGGGCGTCGCCGCGCTGCCCGGCGTCGAGGTGATCGACATCGACCGGATGGCGGCGATCCTCGCCGACGGCCCGGCCGCCGCCGACGCCGCCGAGGTGGCCCGCATCGTGGCCGGCGAGGTCGAGGCGTTCCTGAGCTGGCTGCGCGGCGCCGACGTGGCGCCCACCGTGGCGGCCCTGCGCGGCCGCGCCGACGACGTGGTCGCCGCCGAGCTGCGCCGGCTGGCCCAGCGCCGCCCGGACCTCACCGACGACCAGCGCGCCGAGGTCGCCCGCACGGTGCACCGGGTGGTGCAGCGGCTGCTGCACCAGCCGACCGTCCGGGTCCGCCAGCTCGCCGCGGAGCCCGGCGGCGACCAGTACGCCGCCCTGCTGCGCGAGCTGTTCGACCTCGAGGTGCCGCAGACCTCCCCGGTCGACACCGTCCCCGACGTGATGGAGGCGGAGATCGCCATGCCGGCCGACACCACCCCGCCCACCGGAGGTGTGCGATGACCGCCCCCCTGCGCCTCGGCACCCGGGGCAGCGCCCTGGCGATGGCCCAGTCCGGCCACGTCGCCGAGGCCCTCACCGCGGCCACCGGCCGGCCGGTCGAGCTGGTCGAGGTGGTGACCGCCGGCGACCGCTCCACGGCCCCGGTGCACCGGCTCGGCGTCGGCGTCTTCGTCTCCGCGCTGCGGGACGCGCTGACCGCCCGGAAGATCGACTTCGCCGTCCACTCGTACAAGGACCTGCCCACCGCGTCGGCGCCCGGCCTGCACATCGCGGCCGTGCCGCCCCGGCAGGACCCGCGGGACGCGTTGGTCGCCCGGGACGGCCGGACCCTCGCCGAGCTGCCGCCCGGCGCGCGGGTCGGCACCGGCGCGCTGCGCCGCATCGCCCAGCTGCACGCTCTCGGCCTGCAGCTGGAGGTCACCCCGATCCGGGGCAACGTCGACACCCGCCTCGGCCGGGTGCTCGGCCCGGACGCCGACCTCGACGCCGTCGTGCTGGCCCGGGCCGGGCTCACCCGCCTCGGCCGGGCCGACGTGATCACCGAGACGCTCGATCCGATGCTCATGCTGCCCGCGCCCGCCCAGGGCGCGCTGGCGGTCGAGTGCCGGATCGACGATCAGGACCTGGTCGAGCTGCTGGGCGCGCTCGACCACGCACCGTCCCGTGCCGCGGTCGTCGCGGAACGGGCACTGCTGGCCACCCTGGAGGCCGGGTGCAGCGCACCCGTCGCCGCCTACGGCGAACTCGCCGAGGGTGACGCCGGTGAGGAGATCTACCTGCGCGGGGCGGTGATCAGCCCGGACGGCACCCGTGACCTCCGGCTGTCCCGCACCGGAACGCCCGCCGACGCGGCGGAGATCGGCAAGGCACTCGCCGCCGAACTCCTCGAACTCGGCGCCGACTCGATCCTCGGCCAAGAAGGACACACCGGCCCGGGGACCCAGCAATTTGGGAGCACAGAATGACCCGCACCCGTAAGCCCGTAGGCCGGATCGCGTTCGTCGGGGCCGGTCCCGGCGACCCGGGCCTGCTGACCCGCCGGGCGCTGGACGCCCTGGTCGACGCCGACCAGGTGGTGTACGACCGGGGAGTCCCCGAGTCGCTGCTCGAGCACGTCCGCGCCCAGGCCAGGCCCGACGCCGAGTTCAGCCCCGCCGAGGGCGTGCCGGGGGACGTGGCGAAGGTGCTGATCTCCGCGGCCCGGTCCGGCCAGAATGCCGTGCACCTGGTCGCCGGTGACCCGTTCGGCCACGACTCGGTGGTCAAGGAGGTGCAGGCGGTGGCGCGCACCGCCGCGCACTTCGAGGTGGTGCCGGGCGTCGGCCAGGCCGAGGGCGTGGCCACCTACGCCGGCGTGCCGCTGCCCGGGGTACGCACCGCCGCCGACGTCGAGGACGTCACCACGCTGGACTTCGACGCGCTGGCCGCGGCCGTGGCCCGGGGCTCGCTCGCCATCGCGGTGGACGCCGGTGACCTGGCCGCCGTCCGGGACGGCCTGCTGGCCGCCGGGGTGGAGGGCACCACCGCCGTCGGGGTGACCGGCGACGGCACCGGCGAGACGCAGTACACCACCACGTCGACCGTGGACTCCTTCGTCGCGGCGGCGCTCGGCTTCACCGGCCGGGTGGTGCTCACCGTCGGCGCGGGCGTCACCGACCGCGACAAGCTGAGCTGGTGGGAGAACCGGCCGCTGTACGGCTGGAAGGTGCTCGTCCCCCGGACCAAGGAGCAGGCCGGCGCCATGAGCGCGCGGCTGCGCGCGTACGGGGCGATCCCGTGCGAGGTGCCGACCATCGCGGTCGAGCCGCCGCGCACCCCGGCTCAGATGGAGCGGGCGGTCAAGGGCCTGGTTGACGGCCGGTACGCCTGGGTGATCTTCACCTCGGTGAACGCGGTTCGGGCGGTCTGGGAGAAGTTCGCCGAGCACGGCCTGGACGCCCGCCACTTCGGCGGCGTCAAGATCGCCTGCATCGGCGAGGCCACCGCCGAGGCGGTCCGCGCCTTCGGCATCCAGCCGGAGCTGATCCCCTCCGGGGAGCAGTCCTCTGAGGGCCTGCTGGCCGAGTTCTCGCCGCACGACGAGATCCTCGACCCGGTCGGTCGGGTGCTGCTGCCGCGCGCCGACATCGCCACCGAGACCCTGGCCGCCGGGCTCACCGAGCGGGGCTGGGAGGTCGACGACGTGACCGCGTACCGGACCGTCCGGGCCGCGCCGCCGCCGGCCGAGATCCGCGATGCGATCAAGTCGGGCGGGTTCGACGCGGTGCTCTTCACCTCGTCCTCCACCGTCCGGAACCTGGTCGGTATCGCCGGGAAGCCGCACGCGCGTACCGTTGTTGCCGTTATCGGGCCCAAGACGGCGGAGACCGCCACGGAGTTCGGCCTGCGGGTCGACGTGCAGCCGCCGCACGCCTCGGTGCCCGACCTGGTGGAGGCGCTCGCCGCCTACGCCGTCGAGCTGCGCGAGAAGCTCGCCGCCATGCCGGCCAAGCAGCGCCGGGGCTCGAAGGTGCAGGGGCCGACCGCCCTGAGGTTCCGCTGACAGGAGGCCCCCCATGTCGTACCCCGATTTCCGGCCCCGCCGGCTGCGGCGCACCGCGGCCGTGCGGCGGCTGGTCTCCGAGACCCGCGTCGACCCGGCCGAGCTGGTCGTGCCGATGTTCGTCAAGGAGGGGCTGAGCGAGCCGCGGGCCGTGGCGTCGCTCCCGGGGGTGCTTCAGCACTCCCGGGACTCGCTGCGCAAGGCCGCCGTCGAGGCGGTCCAGGCCGGCGTCGGCGGGATCATGCTTTTCGGGGTGCCGGCGACGCGGGACGAGTCGGGGTCGGGCGGCATCGACCCGGACGGCATCCTCAACGTGGCCATCCGTGACGTGATCGCCGAGGTCGGCGACGCCACCGTGGTGATGAGCGACCTCTGCCTGGACGAGTTCACCTCGCACGGGCACTGCGGCCTGCTCACCCCGGACGGCGCCGTGGACAACGACGCCACCCTGGCGGCGTACGCCCGGATGGCGGTCGCCCAGGCCGACGCCGGGGTGCACGTGGTCGGGCCGTCCGGGATGATGGACGGCCAGGTCGGCGTGGTCCGCCGGGCCCTGGACGGCGCCGGGCACCAGGACGTCTCGGTGCTCGCCTACGCCGTCAAGTACGCCTCCGCCTTCTTCGGCCCGTTCCGCGACGCCGTCGAGTCGGCCCTGGAGGGGGACCGGCGCACCTACCAGCAGGACCCGGCGAACCTGCGGGAGTCGCTGCGCGAGGTCGAGCTGGACGTGGCCGAGGGCGCCGACATGGTGATGGTGAAGCCGGCCCTGCCCTACCTCGACGTGGTCGCGGCGGTCCGGGCCGCCGTCGACGTGCCGGTCGCCGCCTACCAGGTCTCCGGCGAGTACGCGATGGTCGAGGCGGCCGCCGCGAACGGCTGGATCGACCGCGAGCGGACCATCCTGGAGACGCTCACCTCGATCCGCCGGGCCGGCGCGCAGATCATCCTCACCTACTGGGCGGTCGAGGCGGCCCAGCTGCTCCGCCAGCGCTACTGAACGCCGACGGTCACCACCCGGGCCAGCTCCGCGACGGAGTAGACCTTCCGGGGCGGGTCCGGTAGCTGCGCCCAGACCACACGCACGGTGGTGTGGTCGACCCAGGCCGTACCCCACGTCCCGCCACCCGGCAGGCCGTAGCTCGCACCGGCCGTCCCGATCGGCTGGTCGGCCCGGCGCTGCCCGGTGGCGGTGTCCAGAATCGCCAGCCGGTACTCCAGCTTCCGCCCGACCGGCCGGCGGTAGGGGACCGCGACCAGCGTGCCGTCCGGAGAGAGCCGGATCGTCGGCGCGCAGTCGCCGGCCACGGTGAGGCGGGACAGCCGGCTTCCGCCGGCCAGCCGACGCACGTCGAGCTGGCAGCGCGTCATGTCGGGCGGGCCGGTCACCGACACCACCAGGCCCGCCCCCAGCGCCGCGTCGCGGAACGGCAGCTCGTCGTCGGCGCTGGCCGGAACGGGGATCAGCGTCTTCTCCCGGCCGGTGGTCAGCTCGTGAGCCACCAGGCCCACACCACCTCGGACCAGGTAGGCGTACCGCGCGTCCGCGCCGGCCAGCTTCAGGCCCTGCCCCTTGATCCGGACCTCCCGGCTGATGTCGACCTGGTCGTCCGCGCCCAGCACCACGAGCCGGATCGAGAGGCCCGCCACGTCCGGGCCGTCCGTCCGCGGCGTACCGGGCATGAGGTCGGTGAGCTTGAGGCCGACCAGCCGTCCGTCGGGCAGCGCCACGGTCTCCTGCCAACCGGCGGGAACCCGGTGCCGGACCACCGAGCCGTCGCTGCGCAGTTCGTCCGCGACGCCGCCGAGCAGACCGATCTCCGGGCCGGCCCGGTGCGGTCGCACGGTGCCGCCCTCGCCGCTGAGCAGCAGCCGCTGCGCCGGTGCGGGGGTCGGCGGCGGCGAGCCGGGAACGGTCGGCGACAGCGAGGGCGGCGGCTGCGACGGCGCGGCCAGCGGTGCGGCGGGCCGGTGCTCGCCGACGAGCAGCGGAACGGCGCCGCCGGTGAGCGCGACCAGGACCACCAGGCCCGCCACGGCCGTCGCGGTCCGCCGGCGCCGCCGGGCCCGGGCCCGGCGGCGTAGCGTCGCCAGATCCGCCGGGTACGGCGCGGTCGCGCGGGCGGCGCGGTGGACCAGTTGAGCCAGGTCCTCGGGTACGACGTCCACGGTCACTCCTCCTCGGCCAGCACGGCCCGCAGTTCGGCCAGCCCCCGGGAGAGGCGGCTACGGACGGTGCCCTCGGTCAGGTCCAGCACGGCGGCGGTCTCGGCGGTGGAGAGATCCAGCAGCACCCGACAGACGATCACGGTGCGCTGGCCGGCGGGCAGCCGCTCCAGGGCCGAACGGGCAGCCAGCCCGGCGGGATCCGGGGCGGCTGTCGTCGGATGCCGGTCCTCGGCCGGTGGCCGTTCCCGGCGCACCTTCCGCCACCAGGAGGTGGCCCAGTTCAGTCCGACCCGGAAGACCCAGCCACCCGGGTTGTCCAGCCGGCGCACCCGCTCCCACCGGGCGTACGCCCGGGCCATCGCCTCATCGGTCGCCTCCCGGGCCACCGCGGTGTCCCCGACGGCCAGCGCGAGCGCGCGGTGGATCCGGTCCACGTGGTCCCGGTAGAACTGCTCGAACGGCAGGTGCGGGGACGTGTCGCGCTCGCGCGTCAGCACGTCCGGGGGACCGGGCGGTGCCGAGAGGTGGCTTCCCATGTCCGGTACACGCTCCGGAGGCGGATTTCGTTCCCGGATCGCCGCGGGGACGGATCGACCGGTGCCCGCATCCGAGCCGGTCGCCTCGGCGCCCCGGCCCGGAACACGCGGCCGCCCGTTTTCACTCTGCGTCCCGATCACCTGCGCCCCCGACCCTCACCCACGCCCGCTTTGCTCTGCAGCCATCGGCGCAGCGGCAACCCTCCGTGCCCGGTGCGTATGTGGCTGCAGAGCAAAGCGGGTTGGAGAGGGTGGGGCCGCCGCGGCGAAGGCGCCTCCTTTGTCCACATAGAGGATTTCGCCACCCGGAGTTGTCCTGACGGGCGGCCAAGTTGAGTCGCGTTGAGTAACGCACCGCATTCTTCACGCTCGGTCACGGTCGCCGGCGTTGAGGCAGGGGGATGCCACCGACCGCCGCGAGGCGTGGCCTGTCCACAGGCGTCGTGGCTGTCCACAGCCGGACCGGTCGGGGTTGCCGCCTCCCCGGGCGACGGAAGAGGGTGGCCCGATGAGCGCCCCGGCCACCCCTGACGAGCCGGCGGTCACGACCGATGAAGCGGTCGAGCCGCCCACGATGCTCACCGAGCCCTTCGACGTCCCGTGGCCCGCCCCGGGCATCGTTCGGGCGGTCCGCCGCCGGGCCGACGTCAGCCAGCGGGAACTCGCCCGAGTCGCCCGGGTCCATCCGACGACCATCGGACGGATCGAGGCCGGCACGCTCACCCCGAGCATCGCCATGCTGCGTCGCATCATCGGCGTGGCCGGGTTCCGACTCGCCGTGGTCGACGAGTTCGGCCGGGTGCTCGCGCCGATGCGGGACCGCGACGACCTGCGCGACGGCGCCGAGCGTCGATACCCGTCCCACCTGGACGTGATCGCCGACCCGGAGCCGGGGGAATGGTGGGCCGACCGGTACGGGCTGGCCCGCCCGCCGGAGACCTTCTACCGGGACCGGGCATACCGCGACGCACTCCGCCGGCGCAGTCAGTGGGAAGTACGGGTGGCCAAGTACCGGGGGGTACCGCCGCCGCGCGACCCGCAGCGGTGCGGTTACCGCAACGGCCCGCCGCCCGGCTGGTGAGCCGGGTGGCGGGCCGCTTCGCGGTACAGCCGTCAGTCGTCGTTGCGGATGGTGCCCACGCCGGTCACGTCCGCGAGCCGGAGCCCCGGCACGCCCGCGACGTACAGCTTGATCTGCTCGTCCGCCTCGCGCTTCCGGTCACCGCGGACGGTCACCGGGAAGGTCAGCGAGGTCTGGCCGGCGGCCAGGGTCTTGCAACCCACGTACGGGTCGTAGTCCGAGCCGGCCTGCGCCGTGGTGCCGTAGGTGCTGGCGCAGATCAGCGCCGGCTCCGAGAGCGGGCGGGAGACGGTCACCGTGAACGTCATGGTGCTGTCGCCCTTGTCGCCCTCGGCCACCGCGGCGTCGGAGACGCTCAGGGACGCGCGGGAGCGGAACCGTGCCACCTGCGGGTCGTGGTCGCTGGCCCCCCGGTCACCCAGGCCCTCGGCGTCGGTGGGGTAGTCGGCGTTGATGTGCGCCGTGCGTACCTGCACCAGGTCCTCGTGCAGCGGGTCGTTGACGAAGAGGTTGTCCAGCGTCTGCGCCTGCCCGTCGTAGGTGTACGAGTAGGCCGCCGCCGGCACGTCCGCCACGAGGTCGTCCCAGAGGTTGTGCAGGCCGGCCTGGTACAGCGGGGCGAGCTGGTCCGACGGCGTCGGGTTCGCCGCCGTGGCGATCGGGTCGTCCGGGCGCGGGAAGACGTTGAGGTCACCGCCGTAGATCACCCGCGCGTCCGGGTCGGCCGCCTCGACGGCCTGCACCAGCGCCGCCCCGTACGCGGCCTGCTCCCGCCGCTGCCCGACCCGGCTGTCCGGACCGGACGAGAAGTGGTTGGTGGCCGCCCAGAGCGTGAAGTGCTCCGCCGAGCCGGGCGCCGCCGCCACGGTGAACCTGGCCAGCTGGACCGCCCGGGTGTAGACGTTGCTGCCGTCCACCCCGGTCGAGCGGTCGACGTCGGCCGGGAGCACGGCGTTGAACCCCTTCGGGTTCTGCACGTCGGCATTCGACGGCAGGGCCGCCGAGCGGTACTGCACGGTCGGCGCCGAGCCCAGCAGCGGGTCGCTGGCGGTCGCCTCGGCCAGCGTCAGCCGGTCGGTCCGGTAGAGGAACGCCGAGGCGATGCCCCGGGCGTCCGCGCCGGTCCGGTCGTACGCCGCCGCGTAGGCGGGGCCGCCGGCGGCCGCGATGGCCAGCGCCAGCTCCTGGACGGTGTCCGGCGCGCCGTCGGCGTTGTTCGTGTCGCCGCAGACCAGCTTGCCGTCGGCCACCGTGCAGATGTCCTGGTCCTCGGCCTCCTGCACGAGCACCAGGTCCGGGCTGTGCAGGGCGCCGGTGATCTGCCGCGCCTGCACGCCCAGCTTCTCGGTGTACGCCGCCTCGCTGGCCGGCACGTAGTCGAACGGCGGGGAGACCCCGGCGCAGCCCGAGTTGCCGGCGAAGTCGCAGCCGTCGAACGGGTCGTCCCGGTAGTCGTACAGGTTCTCCACGTTGTAGGTGGCGACCGCGACCTCGCTGCTCCGGTCGGCCGGCTGCGGCGGGTTGTTCTCCGCCGGGTCCGCGCCGCCGGTCAGCGTGAGCTGCTCGGGCTGCACGCTGTACTTGCTGAACGCGTATGAGATGGCGCCGTAAACGTCCTCGGTCAGCGTGTCGAAGGTGCGGGCCTCGGGCAGCAGCGCGGTCGAGTCCCCGGCGGTCGCCTTCACGCCACCGGCGCCCAGCAGGATCCGCTGGCTGTTGCCGTTGTCGAAGAGCGTGCCCGGGATGTCGTCCAGCGGGTGCGCGTCCCGGAACACCCGGCGGGCGTACGGGTCGGACCGCTTCATGATCGGGTCCTCACGGTCCAGCACGTAGACCTCGGAGTCCAGGGTGGACGCGAAGATGTGCCGCGGGGCGGAGACGCCGCTGCCGGACCGGACCCGCATCCGCTCGCCCTCGTGCCGCTCCCAGAACAGGCCGGCGGCGGCCGCGTCGGCCGGCGGCCGGGCGTCGTCCACCCGGACGGCGGTGTCCACGTCCAGGCCGGAGTCGAGCTTGCGCACCAGCGAGGCGCTGGAGAGCTGGGTCTGGTTGAAGTACTCGGAGACCCGGCCGCGCAGCACCACCTCGTCGCCGACGGTCGGGGCGTAGCCGCCGATCAGCGTGGTGAACGAGCCCATGAAGACGAAGATGCCGTCCGCGGTGAGCGCGTCGCCGTCCTCGGCGCCGGCGCGGCTCTGCAGGTAGAAGCCCCACTGGTCGGCCCCCGCCGAGCTGCGGGTCAGCGACTTCTGGGTGATCACGCCGCGCACGTCGTAGAGCATGGAGCTGGTGCCGTTGCCGCTGGCCGGGGCGAGCGGCGACCGGTCGGTGCGGCCGTTCTCGTCGTCACCGGTGCGGCCCTGCACCTCGCCCACCGACAGCACGGCGGTGGCCTGCACGGTCAGCGTGCAGGTCGCGGTGCCGCCCTCGGCGTCGGTCGAGGTGACGGTGACCGAGTAGGCGCCGGCCGGGAGGCCGGTGGCCGTCAGCGTGGCGGTGGCCGTGCCGCCGGCCGCGGTGGCCGGGGTGAACGCGGTACGGCTGATCGAGCCGCTCGCCGGCGCCGGGTTGACCGCGGTGACCGCGAGGTCGGTGACGGTGTCGTCGGCGTCGGTGGCGGTGACCTGGCGGGTCGCGGTGGCGCCCGCCTCCAGGGTCAGCGTGCCGCCGCAGGTCAGCGTCGGCGCCTGGTCGACCGGGCCGCCACCGTCGATGCTGTGGCTGCCCAGCCCGTCGAAGGTGTCGGTGGCGAAGCCGGCCCACTGCACGGCCGGGTCGAACGCGTCCGCCGGGTCGGTGTCGCCGGCGCTCACCGAGGGAAGCCGGCGCAGGGTGTTGTCGGCCGTGCTGGTGAGCCCGGTGCCCCACTCGCTGCCCGGGTCGACGCCGACCTGGCCGATCGAGTCGACCACGGTCGTGCCCTTGCGCAGCACGATCGCGTCGTCGCCGTTGTAGAGCGAGCCGCCGTAGGTCTGGTCGGCCTGGGCGAGGATCGCCGGCGCGGCCGTCGAGGCGGCGAAGACGAAGACGTCACCGGCGGCGACCGTGCCGGTCAGCGGCACGTTGGTCGACGTGGTGGCGCCGTTGAAGAAGAGTTGGAGCTGGTAGCCGGCGGTGGCCAGGTCGACGGGGGCGCCAGTGCCGTTGTAGAGCTCGACAGCCTTGTTGTTGGACAGGCCCTCGACGTACTCGGAGATGAACAGGTCGGTGGGCGCGGCGCTGGCCGCGGGGGGTGCGATCCCGATGGCCGTGACAGAGACGGCGGCGGTGGTCGCGAGCGCGGCGAAGGTGCGGCGCGGGCGCATGGAGCCTCCACGATGGGTGGACAGGAACTAACGCACGTTAAGTGCCCTTCCGGTCCGCCGTCCATCCCCCGGGCAGCCGTTTGATGAATATCTGTCAGCGCTGGTTGTCCAGCCGGTGCACCAGCTCGGCCACGTCCACGCCGTATTCGCACCAGTCCCGGTCGGTGCGGTAGCCCAGCTCGGCGTTGACCTTCAGCATCGCCTCGTTGGCCTGCGCGTTCCAGGTCTGCACCTCGGCCAGCTCGGGCTCGGCCGAGCGCAGCTCCAGCAGCATCCGGGCCTTGATGGCCCGGTCGATGCCGTAGCCCCGGTGGTCGCGGACCACGATGGTGTCGTACTGGTCGGCCCGGGTCGGGTGCTGCGCCGGCACCACCACCTCGGTCAGCCCGGCCACCTCGCCGGTCTGCTCGTGCAGGGCCAGCACGATGTAGGGCTTCATGCCCCGCCGGTGCAGCGTGTCGAGGCTGTCCCGCAGCCGCTGCGGGTCGTAGGAGCTGGGCCGCAGCTCGCCGTCGTCCACGTCGCGCACCTCGGCCTTGGCCCGCGCGTACGCCTCGATCAGGTCGTCCGGCGGCCCGCCCGGGCAGAACTCGACGTGGTAGCCGGCGCCCACCTCGGTGGCCATCTCGGCCAGCGCCGGCCACTCCACCGCGCCCAGGTCGAGCACGCTGCGGGTCTCGACGTATTCCCGGGTGAAGCCGAGCGCCTCGTAGAACGCCACGGCCGGGGTGTCGCCGACCACCTCGACACCGATCGACTGGAAGCCCTCGTCCCAGACCCGGCGGGCGGCCACCCGGACCAGCTCGCGGCCGAGCCGGCTGCGCCGGACAGTCGGGTGCACCAGCACCTCGAGCACGCCGATGCCGCCGAGCAGCAGAACGTTCACGTGGCCGAGGATCGGGCCCGGAGTGCCGTCGGGGGCCGGATCGGCCTGGGCGACCCAGGAGATCCGGCGCTCACCGGGCATCACCTCGGAGAGGTATTCCCGCAGGGAGCTCTCCCGCCAGGGTGGATCGTGCGGCAGGTCGGCCGCCAACACCGCGTTCAGCGTGTCAAGCAGCGACGCGATCTCGGCGGACGACGCGGTCCGAGGGTCCCACTCGCGCACCATCACCCGTCTAGCTTGCCGCCAACGGCAGCCCGGGGGAAGGGTTCAGTCCGTGAATGTATTTGATCCGTCACGTCACGTGCCGCTGAGCCGTCCGTATTCGTCGGCCTTGTCGAAGACGTCCTGCGCGTAGCGACGTACATCGTTGTAGGAGAGGATGGCGCCCCACCAGTCGCCCGGGATGGTCATGTTCCGGCCGCCCTTGCACAGGTATCGGCCGGCGGCCAGGGCCGCGTCGTCGATGTCGTGCGGGTTCTTGACCCCGTCGTTGTCGGCGTCCGCGCCGATCTCCTGCCAGGTGCTCGGGATGAACTGCATCGGGCCGAGCGCCTTGTCGTAGACCCGATCGTGGTCGAGCTGCCCCTGGTCGGTGTCGACGATCCGGGAGCGGCCGCCCTGCCCGTCCAGCGGGGCGCCGAGAATCTCCGGCGCGGCGACGCCGTCGGGCCGGAGGGTGGCGTTGTTGGCCGACCCGTGCGCCGATTCGACGTAGCCGATCGCGGCCAGCGTGGTCCAGCTCAGCTGGCAGCTGCGCTGCGTCTGGGCGAGCACCAGCTCGGCGTAGCCGTACGCCTGCACGGCGACCAGCGGGATGCCGGTGGTCGCGCTGACCTGCTGCGCCCAGCCGGACAGCGCGTCGGCCGGCCGGCCGGGGATCGCGGGGCCGACGACCGGGCCGGTGGCCGTGCCGCCGGGGGTGGCCGTGCCGGTCGGGCCGAGCGTGCCCGGCAAGCCGGTCGCGCCGGGGCCCACCCGCACGCCGGGCG
>NZ_JBEXLR010000046.1:0-47754 GCF_040610095.1 Micromonospora sp. NPDC004540 | reverse complement strand
CGTCGCGCCCGCGGAAGGTAACCGGTTCTCGCCGGGGCGGCGGCGGGCCGGGTCGGGCCGGGGCGGCGGCGGGCCGGGTCTGGCCGGGGCTTCGCAGGCGCGTCGGTGCCGCCGAGTAGCGGCGCAGGGCCGCCGGGCGCGGGTGGCGTGTGGCGTCACGCCGGCGGAAGCGGACGGGATGCGAATGGCGGGCCGGTCAGGCCGGCGGGACGAGCAGGGTGTGGAGCGCCGCCGGGTCGGCGACCTCGGGCAGGTCGCGGGCGGCGAGCCAGGCGGCCGCGGCGGCGCCGTCGCCGGCGCTGTGCAGCGGGGCGTCCGGCCACCGGCGGGCGAGTTCCGCGCGGACCGCGGCGGCGAGCGGGGTGTCCCCGGTGAGCAGGCCGCCGCCGAGCACCACCGGGTCGGTCGCGCCGGCCGGCCGGATCCGGGAGACGCTCTCGGCCAGCAGTGCCGCCGCCTCCGCGACCAGGGCCACGCCGGTCGGCTCGCCGTCCCGGGCGGCCGTCACGACCAGCGGCGCGAGCCGGGCCAGTTCCACCGGCGGGCGGCGGGTCACCGCCTGCACGACGGCCTCCGCGGTGGCGCGGGGGCGGGCGGCCACCTCGATGGCGCCGGTCAGGTCGGCGAGCACCTGGCGGGCCAGGTCGCTCGGCGCGTCGCCCCGGTCGAGGTCGGCTAGCAGGCGGCGGACCGCCTCCCGGCCCAGCCAGAACCCGGAGCCGGCGTCGCCGAGCAGCCAGCCGTGGCCGTCGGCGGTGCGGTCGAGGCGCAGGTCGCGGACCTGGGCGGCGATCGCGCCGGTGCCGGCGATGAGCACGCTGCCGTCGGGGGCTGCCGTGCCGGAGGCGTAGGCGACCAGGGCGTCGCCGTGCACCGCGTAGGGGCAGCGCAGGCCGGCGTCGGCCCAGGCCCGGTCGAAGGCGTCCCGGCCCCGCGGGTCGGCGAGGAGCCGGCCGGCTCCGGCGAGCCCGATGACGCCGGCGCGGACCCGGGTGGGGTCGACGTCGGCGAGGGCGGCGCGCAGCGCGGCGAGGAGTTCGGCGGCGGCCCGTTCGGCGCCGTGGCTGGTCGGGTTGCCCCCGCCGGCACGGCCGGCGCCGAGGCGTACGCCGTCGAGGCTGAGGGCGACGGCGCGGGTGGACGTACCCCCGACGTCGAGGCCGACCACGGCGGTGTCCGACATCCCTTCATGCTGGTCGGCCACGCTCCGGGGCGCAAGATCCGGGCTGTGCGCCAGGTAACAGTTTGAAAACTTCGCCCACGGCCTTGACACGGAGGGGCCTTCAGTAAGAACTTTTACCACTAACAGTTAACAGTCTTTTCCGAAAGGCGTCCCATGGTTGATCACGAGGTGGACACCGCCGCGGGGACCGCGGTGGTCGACGCCGACGCGGTCGACCGGCGGGGTGCGGTGGCCGTCTCCTCCGACGGCGTGCTGGCCAGGGTCCGGGCCGGGGCGGGGGAGCTGACGGGGGCGTTGCGCCGGGTCGCCGAGCATGTGCTCAGCGATCCGGAGGCGGCGGCCCGGGCCACCATCGTCGAGTTGGCCGAGCGCAGCGGCACCTCGCCGGCGACCATCACCCGGTTCTGCCGGGCCATGGGCTTCGAGGGCTACGCCGACCTGCGGCTCGGCATCGCCGCGGAAACCGGCCGGGCCCGCTCGGCGGGCTGGACGGTCGACATCGGCCGGGAGATCCAGCCCAGCGACCCGCTGTCCCGGGTGCTCGACCAGATCATGGCCGCCGACACCCGGGCCATGCACGACACCGCCGCCCTGCTCGACCTGAGCGAGGTGGAGCGTGCCGCGGTGGCCATCGCCGGGGCCAGCCGGGTGAACATCTTCGGCGCCAGCGGCAGCGCCCTGGTCGGCGAGGAGATGCAGTTCAGCCTGCACCGCATCGGGGTGGCCGCCTGGGCCTGGAGCGACGTGCACGAGGGGCTGGCCAGCGCCGCGCTGCTCGGCATCGGCGACGTCGCGCTCGGCATCTCGCACACGGGGCAGACCCGGGAGACCATCGAGATGCTCGCCGAGGCGGGCAGCCGGGGGGCCACCACGGTCGCGCTGACCGGGTTCCCCCGCTCACCGCTGGCCGAGCTGGCCGACATCGTGCTGGTCACCGCCAGCCAGGCCACCACCTTCCGGCCCGACGCGCTCTCCGCCCGGCACCCCCAGCTCGTCGTGCTCGACCTGCTCTACATCGCGGTGGCGCAGCGCACCCACGACCGCGCCCACGCGGCCTTCCGGCGTACCGCCCAGGCCGTCGACGGGCACAAGGCCGAGAAGGGGGCCACCTCATGATCAGTGCCCAGCGGTACGCGGACGCGGTCCGCCCGGTGCTCGACCGGCTGGTCGACACCCAGGCGGAGGCGGTCGACCGGGCGGCCGACGTGATCGCCGGCGGGCTGCGTGCCGGCGGGGTGCTCCAGGCGTTCGGCGCCGGCCACTCCGAGGCGTTCGCCGCCGAGCTGGTGGCCCGGGCCGGCGGCCTCGTCCCGACCAACCGACTCTCCCTGCACGACCTCGTGCTGCACGGCGACGCGCCCCGCGACATGCTCGCCGACCCCAAGCTGGAACGCGACCCGGCCGTGGCGCACCAGCTCTACGCCCTGGCGGCGCCGCAGCCGGAGGACGTGTTCGTGGTCGCCTCCCAGTCCGGCATCAACGGCTCGGTGGTCGAGCTGGCGACGCTGGTCCGGGAGCACGGCCACCCGTTGATCGCGGTCACCTCGGCCGAGCACACCGCACGGGTCGCCCCGCGGCACCCGTCCGGCCACCGGCTCGCCGACCTCGCCGACGTCGTGCTGGACAACGGCGCGCCGTACGGTGACGCACTGCTGCCGCTCGAGGGCGGCGGCGCGGTCTGTGCGGTCTCGTCGGTCACCGCGGCGCTGCTGGCGCAGCTGCTGACCGCCGAGGTCGTACGACGGTTCCACCAGGCCGGGGAGGTACCCCCTATCTACCTCTCCGCCAACGTCCCCGGTGGGGACGAGCACAACCTCGCCCTCGAGTCGCGGTACGCCGGGCGCCTCCGGCGGACCGCCTGACCCGACACCACAAGGAGAGACAAAGATGTCGGTTACCCCCGAGAACCTCGGCGACCTCAGCCGCCGGACCCTGCTCCAGCGGGCCGCCGCGGCCGGCCTCCTCGCCACCCCGGCGATGGGCCTGCTCAGCGCCTGCGCCGGCAGCGAGCCGGAGAAGTCCGACAACGGCGGCGGGGCCAAGAGCAAGGACAACCCGTTCGGTGTCAAGGACGGCAGCGCCGTCAAGGTGGTCATCTTCAACGGCGGCCTGGGCGACCAGTGGGCCAAGGAAGACAAGGTCATCTTCAGCGCCAAGCACCCGAACGTCACGGTCAACATGTCTTCCACCCAGAAGATCAAGACCGAAGAGCAGCCGAAGATGGCGACGCAGCCGAGCGACCTGATCATGAACTCGGGCGCCGACATCATGGACCGCGCCACGCTGATCAACGAGGGCGCCATCGAGCCGCTCGACGACCTGCTCACCGCGCCCGCCTGGGACAGCGAGGGCACGGTCGCCGACTCGCTGCTGCCGGGCACCGTCTCCGACGGCACGCAGAACGGCAAGTTCTACGTGGTGAACGTCGCCTTCACCGTCTGGGGCAACTGGTACAACGCGGCCCTGTTCAAGAAGGAGGGTTGGCAGGCGCCGACCACCTGGGACGAGTTCTTCGCCCTGGCCCCGAAGATCAAGGCCAAGGGCATGGCGCCGTACGTGCACGACGCGGTGCACGGCTACTACCCCCGCTGGGCGCTCCTGGCCAGCATCTGGAAGGCCGCCGGCAAGCAGGCCGCCATCGACATCGACAACCTCAAGGAGAACGCCTGGAAGGCCGACGGCATCCTCAAGGCGCTCGAGCCGTGGGAGAAGCTGGTCAAGGACAAGCTGCTCCTGCCGGGCAAGCTCGACCACACCCAGTCGCAGCAGGCCTGGCTCGACGGCAAGGCGGCGTTCATCCAGGTCGGCACCTGGCTGAAGAACGAGATGGCCTCCACCATCCCGCCGGGCTTCGAGCTGACCCTGTCGGACTACTGGAGCCACGCCGACGACAAGGCGGCCAAGGACGTCTTCGCCTCCTCGGGTGAGGGCTTCGTGGTGCCGAGCAAGGCCCCGAACAAGGAGGCCGCGAAGGAGCTCCTGCGGGCGATCCTGTCCAAGGCGGGCTCGGCGAAGTTCGCCGAGCTGACCAAGTCCCTGGCCTCCACCAAGGGCTCCGGCGACAACGTGCAGGACTCCGCGCTCTCCAGCGCGAACGCCCTGATGAAGGGCGGGACCTCGGACCTCATCTCGTTCCGGTTCCCGGACTTCTACGCCGACCTGGCCAAGGAGAGCGAGAACCTGTCCGAGGAGCTGATGGCCGGACGGCTCACCGCGCAGCAGTTCATCGACAAGATGCAGGCGGCCGCGGACAAGGTCGCCAAGGACTCGTCGATCAAGAAGCAGACCCGCACCGCCTGATCCGACGGAGAGAGTGAGTCCAATGCGGCACGGAGTCGCGCGTTTCGTCACGGGCTTCCTGGCCCTGCCCGTCGCGCTGTACCTGTTCTACGTGGTGTGGCCGTTCGCGCAGGCGGCGGGATACTCGCTGACCGACTGGGGTGGGTATTCGGACACCCAGAACTTCGTCGGGCTGGACAACTACGTCCGGCTGCTCTCCGACGAGCTGATCCGGAAGGCGTTCTGGCACAACGTTTTCTTCCTGGTCACCGTGCCGCTGTTCACCATCGCGCTGGCCCTGTTCCTCGCGTTCCTGCTCAACGTGGGCGGACGCGAGGACAGGGCCGGCATCCGCGGGGTGTTCGGCTCCGCCCTCTACAAGGTCATCTTCTTCTTCCCGCAGGTGCTGTCGCTGGTGGTCATCGCCGTCATGTGGCAGCAGATCTACCGGACCGACCAGCAGGGCCTGATCAACGGCCTGCTCATCAAGATCGGGCTGGTCGACGCGGACAACCCGATTGCCTTCACCGCCGACCCGGAGCCGTTCCTCGGCATCCCCGCGGTGCTCTGGTGGCTGCTGCTCATCGCGGTGTGGAGCGGCGCCGGCTTCTACATGGTGCTGTTCTCCGCGGCCATGCAGTCGATCCCGAAGGACATCTACGAGGCGGCAATCCTCGACGGAGCGGGCCGGTTCCACACGTTCTTCCGGGTCACCCTGCCGCTGCTCCGGGACACCATCTCGGTCGCCTGGGTCTACCTCGGCTTCATCGCCCTGGACATGTACGCCCTGGTCTTCGTTATGACCCCGAGCCAGGGCGGCCCGAACCACGCCAGCGAGATCTTCGCCTCGGTGATCCAGTTCAACGCGTTCCAGAAGGGCCAGTTCGGCTACGCCTGCGCCATCGCCGTGGCGCTGGCCATCTTCACCATCCTGCTGGCCGCCGTCCAGCTGAGGATCACCCGTCGTGACCGGATCGAGTTCTGAGGAGGCCTGGACGATGAGCACGGTGACCCACACCTCCGACCAGAGACGACCCGATTCGGCGCCGGCCGGTCCCGCGGCGGGCCGACGGGCGGGAGCCGCCAACAGCATGGGCGGCCGGATCTTCAACGGCTTCTCACACCTGTTCCTCGCGGTCTGGGCGATCATGGTGGTCTACCCGCTGCTCTGGGTGGTGATGTCCGCACTCAAGACCGACTCCGAGGTGATCCGCGAGCCGCTCTCGCTGATCCCGAAGTCGCTGCAGTGGGACAACTTCGCCCGGGCCTGGACGGCCGGGATCGACAGCTTCTTCCTGAACACGCTGCTCGTGCTCGTCTTCAGCGTGACCCTGACGATGCTGCTGGGCTCGATGGCGGCGTACGCGCTGGCCCGCTACGAGTTCCGGGGCAACCGGCTCATCTACTGGATGTTCCTGTCGGGGCTGACTCTGCCCGTCTACCTCGCCGCGGTGCCACTGTTCAAGGGCGTCTACAACATGAACGTGGTGTTCCCGCTGCTCGGCCCGAACAAGCACGTCACGCTGATTCTGGTCTATGTGGCCTGGTCGCTGTCGTTCACCGTCTTCTTCATGCACTCGTTCTTCCGGACGCTGCCCGACACGATCGCCGAGGCGGCCCAGGTCGACGGGGCCTCGCACACCCGGACCTTCTTCAGCGTCATGCTGCCGATGGCCAAGCCCGGCCTGATCAGCATCGGCATCTTCAACGTGCTCGGCCAGTGGAACCAGTGGTACCTGCCGACCCTGCTCATGCAGTCGGTGGCCGGTGAGCCGAAGCACCAGGTGATCGCCCAGGGGCTGATCGAGCTGTCGGTCAACCAGGGCTACAAGTCCGACTGGTCCGGCCTCTTCGCCGGGGTCACCATGGCGATGCTGCCGGTGCTGATCGTGTACATCGTGTTCCAGCGGCAGGTGCAGTCCGGCCTCACGGCCGGCGTCGGCAAGTAACTCCCGCGACCCGCTGCCCGGTCCCTGCGACATGTGTCGGAGGGGCCGGGCAGAATCGCGTCCGTGCTGGTGGCGGTGGAGTCGGACGAGCGGGGCGGGGGAGTGCTGCAACCGCTCGACGACGGTGGGCGCCCGGCCGGCCCGGCCGAGCCGGTGGCCGACCTGGCCGCCGCGGTGGCCGCCCGGGAGGCCGCCGACCGGCCCCGCTGGGTCTGGGCCGGCGGCGCCACCCTCTACCCGGCGCTGCTGCGCGCCGGCGTCCGGCTCGACCGGTGCCACGACGTCGAGTTGACCGAGGCGCTGCTGCTCGGCCACGCCGGCCGCTGGGGCGAGCCGCGCTCGCTCGCCGCGGCCTGGGCCCGGCTCACCGGGTCGCCGGTTCCGCCGGACCCGGCGCCCCGCCAGCCGGAGCCGCCCGGCCACGGCCAGGGTGCGCTCTTCGACCCGCCGTCCGGCCCGCCCGGTCCGGGCATCAGGGCGTTGACCAGGGTGTACGCCGACCAGCTCGCCCGGATCGCGAGGACCGAACACCCCGGCCGGTTCCGGCTGCTGGTGGCCGCCGAGTCGGCCGGCGCGCTGATCGCCGCCGAGATGGGCGCGGCCGGCCTGCCCTGGCGCGCCGACGTGCACGACGCGATCCTGGCCGACCTGCTCGGCGAGGCGTCCCCGGTCGGCGGGCCGCCCCGCCGGCTGGCCGAGCTGGCCGCCCGGATCGCCGAGGCGTTCGGCGTCCGCCAGCTGCACGCGGACTCCCCGGCCGAGCTGCTCAAGGCGTTCGCCCGGGCCGGCGTGGAGCTGCCGAACACCCGGGCCTGGGTGCTGCGCGGGGTGGAGCACCCGGCCGTGCCGCTGGTGCTGGAATACAAGGAGCTCTACCGGATCTGGACGGCGCACGGCTGGGCCTGGCGGGACGCCTGGGTCTCCGGCGGCCGCTTCCACCCGGAGTACGTGCCCGGCGGCGTGGTCTCCGGCCGGTGGGCCACCCGGGGCGGCGGGGCGTTGCAGATCCCCAAGGTGATCCGGCGGGCCGTGGTGGCCGACCCGGGCTGGACCTTCGTGGTGGCCGACGCGGGCCAGCTCGAACCGCGGGTGCTCGCCGCGGTCTCCGGCGACGAGCGGCTGGCCGCCGCCGGTGGCGCCGGTGACCTCTACGCCGCGCTGGCCCGGGACGCCTTCGCCGGTGACCGGGCCCGGGCCAAGGTGGCCCTGCTCGGCGCCATGTACGGGCAGACCGGCGGCGCGGCGGTGCCGGCCCTGGCGGTGCTCAGGAAGAACTACCCGACCGCGTTCGGCCACGTCGAGGCGGCGGCCCGCACCGGCGAGGCGGGCGGGCTGGTCCGGTCCTGGCTGGGGCGCACCTGCCCGCCCGGGTCGGCCGGCTTCGGCGACGCCGACGAGGCGGTGGTCGACGCCGAAGCGGACCCGCAGAGCCCGCGCGCCCGGGCGGCCCGCTCGCGCGGGCGGTTCACCCGCAACTTCGTCATCCAGGCGACCGCCGCCGAGTGGGCCTCCACGCTGCTGGCCACGCTCCGCACCGAGCTGGCCGGCACCCGGTCCGAGCTGGTCTTCTTCCAGCACGACGAGGTGATCGTGCACTGCCCGGCCGAGGCGGCCGAGGCGGTCGCCGCGGCGGTCACCGGGGCCGGGGAGCGGGCCACCCGGCTGCTCTTCGGCGAGACGCCGGTCCGCTTCCCGCTCGACCTGTCCGTCGTGGACTGCTACGCCGACGCGGCATAGCCACGCAATTTTCCCTTTTGCCCCGCTACCCGCTCCCGGGCACGCTCGTTGGGCCCGGTGTGCGTACGACGGGACGGACCGGGCGCGGCTGCCTCCGGTCCGTCCCCCAGGTCGAGGGGGCACCGCTGAACCGGATCGCAGGAATGATCATCGCCGCCGGTGGGGGCCGCCGGATCGGCGGACCCGAGGCGCTGCTGCACCAGGGGAAGAAGGCCCTGGTGCGCCAGATGATCGACACGCTGGCCGAGGCGGGTTGCGTGGAGGTCGTGGTCGTGCTGGGCGCGGCGGCGGACCAGGTGCGGCAGACCACCGACCTGACCGCGGCCACCGTGGTGGTCAACCGGGCCTGGGGGACCGGGGTCGGCTCCTCGATCCGGGCCGGGCTGGCCGCGCTGACCGACGAGACCATCGAGGCCGTGGTCGTGGTGCCGGTGGACATGCCCGGGCTCACCGCCACGGCGGTCCGCCGGGTCGCCGCCCTGCCGTACCCGGACGTGCTGGTCTGCGCCACCTACGACGGGCTGCGCGGCTACCCGATGCTCTTCGGCCGCCGGCACTGGTCCGGCATCGCCACCCTGGCCAGCGCCGACGTCGGCGCCCGGCCCTACCTGCTGGCGCACAAGGACCAGATCGTCGACATCGCCTGCGACACGGTGGCCGACGGCAGCCGGATCGACAGCCCGGAACTGATGGCGCTCTACGGCCTGAGCATCCCGGAGCAGCGGGTCGGCGTCTGAGGTGGACTGAGTACCCGTACGGATGCGGCGGGCCGGTGGCGCGGCCAGACTCGCAGCCATGCGTCGACTCGCCCTCGCCCTGCTGTGCCTGGCCGCGCTCCTGAGCTGCGCCACACCCGGCCGCGTGCCCGCGCCGGGCGACGGACCCGCGCCGAGCGACGGACGCGCGCCGGGCGACTCCACCGAGGGCACCACCTGGGGCACCTACCAGGCCGACGTGACGGCGGTACGCCTCAGCGACGACCCGCGCTCGCTGGTGCTGACCGTGGCGCTGCTCGCCGACGCCGACGGATGCTCGCGGAATCCGCGGATCACCTACTTCGTCGAGGAGAACAACCGCATCTTCGCCAACGTGGTGCAGGACTCGCGCCTGTCGGGGGTGGTCGGGGCCTGCCCGACCCACACGCCGGGCGAGGTGAGGCTGACCGCGCCGGGGCCGATCGCCGGCCGCCTCGTCGTGCTCAACCAGGAGCCGTGGAAGCGCGAGGGCGCGGAGTACCACCGCTGCGATCCGACGTTCGGCTGTGACCCGATGCCCGCGGACCACTGCGACCCGGCCTGGATCAGCGTCACCGTCCGGGGCATGGACGTGTCCCGCCACTCCGTCGGCTCGCCCGAGGGCTGCGACGGCACCTGGCTGGTCATGACGGTGCCGTTCGATCCGGTGCCGTGCGGCGCCGAGGCGAGGCCGGGCTGCGAGCCGTCGGTCAACGTGCGCCGCTATTTCCTGCGCTGGGCCGGCGAGCGCGGCTGGGCCACGATCGCCAGTTCGACGGAGGCCGGCTGCGGACGGGTCCACACCGTGGAGCCGGCCTTCCCGAGGAAGCTGTGCGCCGACCTGCCCAAGCCGTGACCGTCGGCGAAGCCGCTCGTCGCCGCTGCTTCGCGCTGTCGTAGCGCCGGGTGCCAGGATGCGGGTATGGCGTATGACGAGGACCTCGCGGACCGGGTCCGGGAACTGGTCGGGCACGAGCTCGGCCTGCGCGCACGATGCCGATCTCGCCCGGTGGGTCGACCGCGGCGTCGGCTACGCCGGGCCCTGCCGGCGAAGTAGGGCGGTGCCCAGGGCCCGCCCGGCGGATCCCGCCGGACAGGCCCTGGTCCCGACGAGGGATCAGCGCTTGAGCGTGAAGGTGAAGTCGCCGGAGAGCCGGCCGGTCAGCCGGACCGCCGAAACGACCTTCCCCTCCGCGATCAGCCTCTCGACCTCCGCCCGCGAAAGCCCGCAACCTTCGGCGATCAGTCGCACCGGCCGGACGGGAATCCGCGCCGCGAAGCGGACCGCGACGTCGATCACCTCGGCGTCCAGGTGATCCCCTCCGCGGGTGTCGAGGCGCCAGGCGCCGTCCCAGTCGAGGGCGATGCGGTTACGGCGCTGCACGACCGGATCCTGGAGCAGTTCGGCTGTCAGGCCCGGGTCGTTGTCATGGAGCCGGTCCAGCAGCTCGGGGCGTATGGAGCGGACATTCGTGCGCTCCAGGAGCGTGAGCTTCGCCGTGTCCCCGCACCCGGTGCAGAGTGCGAGGAGCCAGGCGTCGAGGAGCTTGTGGTTGGCGTTGACGCGGAATTTGCCGCTCGCCCGGAAGCGGTCGGACGCGCACGCGTGGCAACGGCGGATGACGAGCGGCAGGCAGGTGGGTACGACCACCCAATTGATGAGCACAGAAATACACCGATTTCAGTGAGAAGTCCGCAGCAAAAGGAAGCGCGGCGCAACTGCGCGACGCGCGACGAATCAGCGCTCGGGAGGTCTCACAGGGTGTACAACGGCACATCCTTTGCCTGGACGATCTGGCTCGGCAGCACGGTAACGGCGCACAACGGCGCTGTTCCACCGGTTTTCCGGCGCCTCACCGCGAGGCTGCGTCCAGAAAGGACCTAGGGTCGGCCGCCGGGCGGCCGTTCGAGACCGAGCCGGTCGGCCAGCTCGCCCACCATCGCCGCCAGTGCCGGGGGAGCCGGCCGCCGGGTGACCAGGAAGAGGGTGAAGCGGCCCGGCACCGGCGCCGTCGAGACCTCCTCGTCCGGGCCGGCGTAGACGCGCGCGAGCCCGCCCGGCAGGACGACCGGGCAGCGCAGGAGCCGGCCCGTGCGTACCGCGGTCTCGGCGGTGGCCACCCGCTTCGGGCGGCCGCCGAGTTCGGAGAGCCGCCGGTGGAGGGCCTCGGCGGACACGTCGTAGGTGTGCGTGACGACGTCGAGGCCGGCGAAGGGTCGGCGTCCGCCACCGAGTCGTACCCCGGGCGGGGTGAGCACGGCCAGCTGGTCGCCGGCCACCGGCGCCGCGGTGACCGTGGCAGGCAGCCGCATCTGGTTGGCGATCGTGACGAAGGCGGCGTCCAACGAGCCCTCGCCCACCCACTCGACCAAGCGGTCGCCGTGGTCGAGGACCTGGTGCACGGTGGCGTCCCGGAGCAGCTCCGCGAGCGCGGGGAACAGCCACGCGGCCAGGCTCGGGAAGGTGCCCACGCTGAGGACCCGGCCGCGCGCGGCCGCGCGGGTCCGGTCGAAGATGCCCTCCAGGTGGTCCAGCACATGGGCCGCCTCGGCGGCCAGCGCCCGGCCGGCGGGGGTGGGGCGGGCGCCGGTGGTGTCGCGGTCGAACAGCCGCTCGCCGATCCGCCGCTCCAGCGCCGCCAGCCGGTTGCTGGCGGCGGGCTGGCTGATCCGCAGTTCCCGGCCGGCCGCGCCGAGGGAACCATGGCGCAGCAGCGCCTCGACGAGGCGCAGGTCCTCGACCGAGGGCAGGGAGCTCATAGGCACAGATTATGAGCTCCGATGGTGATCCGCCGGCTACCCGCGGCCCCGGCCGGCGCACATGATCGGTCCGTGACCATCCGCCGGGACCTCGCCGCCATGCTGACCACCACCTTCGTGAGCTGGCTCGGGCAGCGCACGACCGCCGTCGCGCTGCCCCTGGTCGCGCTCGCCGAGACCGGGTCCGCCTGGACCACCGGACTGGTCGGCGGCGCGGTCGGGCTGCCCATGCTCACCTCCGCCTGGTGGGCGCGCGGCCTGCGGCAGCGGCTGACCACCGGGCGGGCCCTCGCCGGCGTGCTCGCGATCCAGGTGCTCGGCCTGCTCGTCATCCCGGTCGGGGCGGCGGTCGGCACCGTCGGCCCCCTCCACCTCACCGCCACCGGGCTGGTCACCGGCGTCGCCACCACGCTCGGCGGACCGGGACAGCGGGCCCTGCTGGCCGACCTCTGCGACGGCGTCGCCACCGGTCTCGCCACCCGGATGCTGGCCTGGCAGGACTTCGCGCACCGCAGCACCATGGTCCTGGCGCCCCCGCTGGCCGGCTGGGCGGTCACCGCCGGTGGACCGTTCCGGCTGCTCTGGGCGGAGGCGGCCGGCGTCGCCCTCGGCGCCGCCCTGCTGCTGACCGTACGCGGCGCCGCCGCGCCCCGGGCCGGCGAACGTGCCGCCGGCGCCCCCGCGATCCGGCACGTGCTGGCCCGGCACCCCGAGGTACGCCGCGCGCTGGCCATGACCGGCGTCGGCGGCCTCACCTGGTTCGCCTTCACCCTCGGACTGGCCATCCTCGGCGCCGAGACGGGCCGGCCCGGGCTGCTCGTCTCGGCCGGCATGACCGGCTACGGCGCCGGCTCGCTCGGCGGTGCGCTGCTCGCCCCGGTGCTCGTACCCCGGCTGCCGCCGCTGGCCACCATGGCGACCGGCTGGATCCTCCTCGGCGCGACCTTCGCCGCGCTGCCCGCCGTCACCGCGTCGCTCCCGCTCATCGCGGTCCTGGCCGCGGTCGGTGGCTTCGCCATGCCGCTCGGAATCGGCGCGCTCAACCGGCTGATCACCACCTGCACCGAGGGCCCGGACCGGCGGGCCGCCTTCGCCGCGGAGAGCCTGGTGCACGACGGCGCCGTCTCGATCGGCCTGCTCGCCGGCGGTGCGGTCATCGGCCTCGCGGGCGCCGGTCCGACGCTGGTCGTCGCGGGCGCCGCCCAGGTCGCCGTCGGGTTCCTCGCCGGCCCCTGGCTGCTGCGACTTCCGGTGACGGCACCCGCCCAGCTCCACACCCGATCCCTCGATCCGGTCTGCAACACAAGGTAGGCCGGCGAAGCGGAACGTCATGGCAGCCGATTCCCTGGACCGCGCGGGGTCCGCCCGAGAGCGGCCCCGGCCGGTAGGCTGCGCGCGATGACCCGCCCTCCGCTCGACCTCGTCTCCGCCGACGTGCCGGCGGACGCGCTGACCCACAACCCGCTCAACGGGGTGACCGGCGGCATCTGGCGGACCCGCCGGGACGGACGGCCGGCGGTGCTCAAGCTGATCACGCCGCCCGGCGGCGACGCCGGCCCGGCGCACTGGGCGGCGAGCGCCGAACCGGGACACTGGAACTACTGGCGGCGCGAGGTCGAGGCGTACCGCAGCGGGCTGGCCACCACCGCCTGGGCGAGCGCCGGCCTGGCCGGGCCGGCCGTGCTCGCGGTCGAGGAACGGCCGGACGGCCCGGTCGCGCTGTGGCTGGCCGAAGCGGACGGACAGCCCGGGACCGACGGCACGGTGGGCGACTTCGCCGAGTTGGCCCGCCGGCTTGGCGTCGCGCACGCCGACTGGCTGGGCCGGACCGGCGAGCTGTCCCGCTACGACTGGCTGGCCCGGGACTGGCTGCGCGACTACACGTTGAGCCGGCCGGTGACCGAGCCGGTGGCCTGGGACCATCCCGCCGCCGTGGCGGCCTGGCCCACACCGCTCCGGGCCGCGCTGCGCCGGCTCTGGGAGCGGCGGCGGGAGCTGCTGGCGGCCACGGACCGGCTTCCCCGTACCCTCTGCCACCACGACGTCTGGCCGACGAACCTGGTGCTGAGCGACGGCGGTCCGGTCCTGCTGGACTGGTCCTTCGTCGGGCCGGGGCCGATCGGTGAGGACGCCGCGAACCTCGTACTGGAACCTTCTTCGACGGTCTGGTCGACGTCGCGCTCCTGCCCGAGGTCGCCGACGCGGTGCTCGCCGGCTACGTCGAGGGGCTGCGCGGCGCGGTCGATCCGGTGCTGGTGGCCCGTGCGGTCCGGCTCACCGGCGCGGCCAAGTACTTCTGGCTCGCGCCCATGATGCTCAACCGGGCCGGCGGCGCCACCGGCCAGACCTACGACCGGCGCGACGAGGCGGCCATGTTCGCCGGCCGTCGCCCGGTCCTGGAACTCCTCGCCCGGTGGGCGGCCACCCCGGTCGACTGACCGGTCGCTCAGGTCAGGTCGAACAGCGCGGCGGCGTTGCCCCAGCAGACCGCCCGCAGCCAGTCGTCGCCCAGGTCGAGCCGGGCCAGCCCGTCGAGCTGCTCGGCGTACGGGTAGGGGATGTTCGGGAAGTCGCTGCCGAGCAGCACCTTGCCGGCCAGTCCCAGCTCCCGCAGCCGCGGCAGCTCCGCCGTGGGGAACGGCATGAACCGGTCGAAGAACGAGGTGAACGCCATCGTCGTGTCCAGCCGCACGTGCCGGTGGCGCTCGGCCAGGTCGAGGAAGGCCGCGTAGTCGGGCGCACCCAGGTGCGCCACCACCGCGGTCAGCCCGGGGTGCCGGGCGAGCAGCGCGGCGAACGACTCCGGTCCGGTGTGCGCGGTGCCGACCGGCGCGTGCCCGGCGTGCACCACCACCGGCACGCCGGCCTCGGCCAGCAGCCCCCACACGGCGTCCAGCGCCGGGTCGGTCGGCGCGAAGCCGCCCACCTGGACGTGCACCTTGAACACCCGGGCGCCGGCCGCGAGGGCGTCCGCCACGTAGCGCACGGCCGCCGGCTCGGGGAAGAAGGTCGCCGAGGGCAGGCAACCGGGGGTACGCGCGGCGAAGTCCAGCGTCCACCCGTTCAGCGACTCGGCCATGCCGGGCCGGTGCGGGTACGCCAGCGCGGTGAACGCCCGCACGCCGAGCCGGCGCAGGTGCGCCACCCGGGCCTCGTCGTCCCACCGGTACCGGATCGGCCACTCGGTGCCGACCAGCGGCCCGGCCGCGTCGAAGTACGCCCACACCTTGCGCAGCATGCGGGGCGGCAGGAAGTGGGTGTGCACGTCGGCGAGCCCGGGCAACCCCAGCCGTCGCCAGAACTCCGGCACCGCCGCGTCCTCGGCCGGCGGCCGGGTGTGGTCCGCCGGCCCCTCGCCGCCCTCGATCAGGTCCGTCACACCTCAATGTTGAAGCGGTGCAGCACCGAGGGCGCGACCAGCCCCACGGCGGCGAGCACGGCGAGCACGGTGAGCGCCGCGCGCAGCACGATCGTCTCGGCCTTGCTCCCGGTGCGCAGCGCGATGCCGTTGGGCAGCCCGACCATCGTCCACATCCGCCGCCTGATCGGGATGGGCCAGAGGATCGGCACCCCAGCCTTGGTGATCATGTCGCCCAGGATGTGCACGAAGCAGCCCACCCCGACGGCCAGGCCGATCATCGGGTAACCACGGTCGCCGGGCAGGTTGGCGAAGGTGAACCAGGCCGCCGCCGCCGACAACAGGGTGACGACCACCCAGCCGGCCCGCTCGGCCCACTCGTCGAAGAGCCCGCGCAGCGCCAGACCGATCATGAAGAAGAGGATGCTGACCACCGCCCACTTGCCGTACGCGGCGCAGAGCGCGGTGGTGCCCCAGCCGACCAGCAGGGTGAACGGGAGGGTGTGGGTCAGCGTCCGGTGCCCGTTGTTGCGGCGCGGGTCCTTGCTGAGCTTGGTCGCGTAGTAGACGCCCAGCGAGATCTTCTCCATCACCTCGGCGATGAAGAGGCTGAACACGCCGAAGGTCCGGGCCACGGTGGCGCCGCCCTGGTTGCGGGTCACCTTGCCGGAGAGGTCGAGGTCGGGGAAGAGGGCCCCGCCCGCGCAGACCGCGGTGCCGACCGCCAGCGCCAGCGGCGTCTGGTGGTAGTCGGCGAACTGGTCCAGCGCCCAGGAGCCGGTCAGCCACACCGCCGCGCCGGACAGCGCGTGGGACGGTCCCATCATCTCGGCTCGCCCTCCCCAGAGATCTTGATCGACAAAACTACGCCACTGTAGTTAGCCATCGGGTCGCGGGGCATCACCCGGACGGTCCACTGGGGAAGGGGCATGTCGGTCCGGCCGCCCGGCCGACATCTGTTGCGCGTCAGCGCGGCTCAGCTCGCGGCGCCGGCCAGTAGATTTCCGTCCGGGATGGCGATGGCGGATCGGCCGCCGGCCAGCAGCCCGGTCGACCGGCGGGCCTGGAACGCGCCGTGCTCGCGGCGGGCCGTGGCGTAGCTGCCGGCGGTGCGGGCGGCGATGGCCGACCAGGCGTAGCGCTCGGCGACCATGCTGCGGGCCCGGCGTGCCACCCGGCGGGCGAAGACCTCGTCGCCGAGCAGCCGGTCGACCGCGCCGGCCAGCGCGTCCGGGTCGCCGTGCGGGAAGGTCACCCCGGTCACCCCCGCCTCGACGATCTCGGCCAGGCCGCCGGTCCGCGCCACCGCGAGGGGCGCCCCGGCCGCGGCCGCCTCCAGGGCGATCATGCCGAACGGCTCGTAGAGGCTGGGGATCACCGTCGCGTCGGTGGCGGCGAGGACGGCCGGGAGCTGGGTGGCGTCCAGGAAGCCGGCGAACCGGACGGTGTCGCCGAGGTGCAACCGGTGCACCTGGTCGACCAGCTCGTCCCGGTACGGGCCGTCGCCGGCGATCACCACACGCAGGCCCGGGTGCCGGTCCCGCAGGTACGGCACGGCGTGCACCAGGTGCTGCACGCCCTTCTCGTAGACCAGGCGGCCGGCGTACCCGACCAGCGGGCCGGCCCCGGCGAAGCGGGCCCGGGCGGCGGAGACCGCGCGGGGGCGGGCGTGCCAGGCCCGGTCGTCCACCCCGTTGGGCACCACGTCGATCCGCGCGGCCGGCACGTCGAACAGCCGCGCCACCTGGTCGCGCATGTATCCCGAGCAGGCGATCACCCGGGCCGAGGCGTTGCTCAACCAGTGCTCGACGCCGTGGATGGTGCGGTTCATCTCCGCCGGCAGCCAGCCCTGGTGCCGGCCCGCCTCGGTGGCGTGGATGGTGGTGACCAGGGGCAGGTCCAGGTGCTCGGCCAGGGTGACCGCCGTGTGCGCGACCAGCCAGTCGTGCGCGTGGACGACGTCGTACGCGCCGGACTCGGCGGCGCGCAGCGCGGTCCGGGTGAGGGTGTGGTTGAAGGCCATGGTCCAGGCCAGCAGCGAGTCGGTGGCGAGCGGGAACCGGACCGGGTCCTCGGCGGCCCGCAGGATGCGCACGCCCTCGGCGTACTCCTCCAGGGGAGCGCCCTCGGCGTGCCGGGTGACGACGGTGACCTCGTGGCCGGCGGCGGCCAGCGCGACGGAGAGCGCGTGCACGTGGCGGCCGAGGCCACCGACGAGCACGGGTGGGTACTCCCAGGACAGGATGAGCACCCGCTGGTGCCGGGCGGGCTGGATGTCGATCACTTCGGCGTCAGCGGACATGCGGCCCCCTTTGAGTTGTGGTTCCCGCACCGCCCGACGGCACCGCGGCGGGCGCGTCGTGGGGTCGCACCCCATCCTGCCCAGCGGTCGATAACCAGCGGAGACGCGCCGGTTGCCGGTCTGTAACGGGTTACCCGCGCGGCCGCCGGACGCGCAGCAGCTCGGCCACCGACCACGCCTGGAACGGGCAGCCGGTGGCGGCGTGCGGGGCGAGCCCGTCGGCCGTCTCGCTCACCGAGCCCAGGCCGTACTCGCTCAGGTGCCCCTCCAGCCCCACCAGCAGGTCGTCGGTGGGCAGGCCGGCCCGGCGGTACGCGTCGACGAACGGCCCGATCAGCCACGGCCAGACCGTGCCCTGGTGGTAGCCGGAGTCCCGCTCGGCCGGGCCGCCCCGGTGCCGGCCGACGAAGCCGGGGGAGTCGGGGGAGAGGCTGCGCGGCCCCAACGGGGTGAACAGCCCCTCGGTGACCCGGCGCAGGGTGGCCTCGTCCGGTTCGAGCGGCGCGTACGGCAGCGACCAGGCGAGCAGCTGGTTGGGGCGGAGCAGGTCGTCGTCGTGGTGCGGCGCCCCGCCGAGCGGGTACGCGGGCGCCGGCCCGTCCACCACGTCGTGCAGCCAGCCGGCCGGCGTGGGGAAGCGCTCCCGGAACGCGGCGGCGGCCCCCGCGTGCCGGCCCCGGAGCTCGGTGGCGTCCTGCCCGGCCAGCTCGGTCAGCTCGGCGAGCCCGGCCAGCCCGTTCACCCAGAGCGCGTTGACCTCGACCGGCTTGCCGGTGCGCGGGGTGACCGGCACCCCGTAGACCCGGGCGTCCATCCAGGTGAGCGCGACGTCCGGCGGGCCGCCCTGGGTGAGCAGCCCGTCCGCCGGGTCGACGCCGATGCCGTAGCGGGTGCCCGCGACGTGCGCCGCCACCACGCCGTGCAGCGCGGGCAGCAGCTCCGCGCCGAGGTCGGTGTCGCCGGTGACGGTGACGTGCCGGCTCACCGCGTGCAGGAACCACAGCGTCGCGTCGACCGTGTTGTGCTCCACCCGCCCGGTGTCGGCGGTGTTGGCGAGCATCCCCTCGGACAGCGTGGCCGCGTACGCCCGCAGCAGCTCCCGCCCCTCCTCGCCCCGGCCGGTGCGGAGGAAGAGCCCCTCGTAGGAGGTCATGGTGTCCCGCGACCAGGCCCCGAACCAGGGGTAGCCGGCCACCACGTCCGGGCCGGTGGCGGTGCGCACCACGAACGCGTCGGCGGCCAGCGCGAGGGTCCCGTCGACGTCGTCGTCCGGCTTCGCCGCGGCCACCACCGCCCGGTGGCGCCGGCGGGCCGCCTCGACCAGCGCGGTCGCCGGCGGCGGCTCCTCGGCCAGGTCGTCCGCCCAGGCCAGCACGGACACCTCGGCGCCCGGCTCGTCGAGGGCGCCGGAGAACCGGCCCGCGTACCAGAGGTCCTCGTCGGGGTGCAGCCCGCGTGCGGCCTCCTCCCGGTGGTGCGCGCCGAGCCACCACCGCCCCTCCGGGGTCCAGTCCGGCCCGGCCAGCCGGAACGCGCCCTCCACCACCGCGCCGCCGGCCACCTGCTCCAGCCGCGGGGTCGGGCCGTCCGCCCGCCGCTCGCCGTGCGCGTCCCGCCACGTGCAGGCCGCGGCCAGGTCCAGCCGGACCGGGCCACCGGAGATCAACCGGTGCACCACCGCCACGCAGGACCGGCCGTACGCCATGGCGATCTCCCGCTCGATCACCACGTCGCCGACCCGCCAGCGCCAGCGGGGCACCCCGTCGGTGAGGTCGAAGCGCTCCAGCAGCTCGAAGCCGCGCGGGTCGACCACTCCCGAGGACCACTCGTGGGCGCCGAGCCGGGCCTGCTGCCCGGACGGCAGGGTCACCGCGGGGTCGAGGCTGACCAGCCCCACCTTGCGGACGGCGGGCCGCTCGCCGGCCACCACGAGCAGCCCGTGGTAGCGCCGGGTGCGCAGCCCGGCGACCGTGCCCATGGCGTAGCCGCCGCGCCCGTCGGTGACCAGCCACTCCCGGGTCGACGAGGCGGAGAGGTCCCCGCAGACCTGCGGACCGAAGCGAATGTCGATCAACTTTCCTCCACCACCGGCGAGATGACGAATGCCACGACGACAATGGCCCCTGTGGTGGAGTACCCCGGGGGCGTCGAAGATGTGCAGGTGATCACCGACCGCCCGATTTCCGCGACCCCCGACCCCGAGCGGCACCGGCTCGCCCAGGCCGACGCCGGGGAGCAGGACTGGCGCGCATGGGGTCCCTATCTGTCCGAGCGGGCGTGGGGGACGGTACGGGAGGACTACAGCGAACACGGCACGGCGTGGGACTACTTCCCCCACGATCACGCGCGGTCCCGAGCCTACCGGTGGAACGAGGACGGCATGGCGGGCGTCTGCGACGACCGGCAGACGTTCTGCTTCGCCCTCGCCCTGTGGAACGGGCGGGACCCGATCCTCAAGGAGCGGATGTTCGGCCTCGGCGGCGACGGCGGCAACCACGGGGAGGACGTGAAGGAGTACTGGTGGTACGAGGACTCCACGCCCACCCACTCGTGGATGCGCTGGCGCTACCACTACCCGCAGGCCGCCTTCCCCTACGACGAGCTGGTCGCGGTGAACGCGCTGCGCGGCCGGGACGACACGGAATACGAGCTGGTCGACACGGGGATCTTCGACGACGACCGCTACTGGGCGGTCACGGTCGACTACGCCAAGGCGTCCCCGACCGACCTGTGCGTCCTGATCACGGTGGCCAACCGGGGGGACACCGACGAGACCCTGCACGTGCTGCCCACCCTCTGGTTCCGCAACACCTGGGCGTGGGGGCTGCCCGGCGGCGACCGGGTGCCCCGGCTCGTGGGCGACGGCGCCCGGCTGGTCGGCGAGCACCGGGTGCTCGGCCAGCTCCTGCTGGAGGGCGACGGCGCGCCCACGCCGCTGCTCTGCGACAACGACACCAACGCCGAGCGGCTCTGGGGGCTGCCGGGGCGGTCGGCGTATCCGAAGGACGGGATCAACGACCACGTGGTGGCCGGGGCGGACACCGTCAACCCGGACCGGGAGGGGACCAAGGGCGCGCTGCACTACGTGCTCGACGTGCCGGCCGGCGGGCAGCGGCAGATCCGGCTGCGGCTGACCCGCACCGCCCCGCCCCCGGCCAGCATCCCGCCGCCCCCGGCCGACCTCGGCGACGGGTTCGACACGGTGCTCTGGGCCCGGCGCGCCGAGGCGAACCGGTTCTTCGACAGCGTCATCCCGGCCGCCGCCACCACGGACGAGGCGCTGGTGGCCCGGCAGGCCATCGCCGGGCTGATGTGGGGCAAGCAGTTCTACCACTTCGACGTCCAGCGCTGGCTGGACGGCGATCCCGGCTCCACGCCGCCGCCGGCCGGCCGCCGGCACGGGCGCAACAGCGCCTGGTGGCACATGAACAGCTTCGACGTCATCTCCATGCCGGACCCCTGGGAGTACCCCTGGTACGCGGCCTGGGACCTGGCCTTCCACTGCGTCACCATCGCCCGGGTCGACCCCGGCTTCGCCAAGGAGCAGCTGCTGCTCCTGCTCCGCGAGTGGTACCTGCACCCGAACGGGCAGATCCCGGCGTACGAGTGGGCGTTCGGCGACGTAAACCCGCCGGTGCACGCCTGGGCGGCGCTCAAGGTGTTCGAGATCGACGGCTCCCGGGACCACGAGTTCCTCGCCCGGGTGATGCACAAGCTGCTGCTCAACTTCACCTGGTGGGTCAACCGGAAGGACACCGGCGGCAACAACGTGTTCGAGGGCGGTTTCCTCGGGCTGGACAACGTCGGCCCGTTCGACCGCTCGGCCGCGCTGCCGGTGGCCGGGGTGCTGGAGCAGTCCGACGGCACCGGCTGGATGGCCATGTATGCGCTCAACCTGCTCGACATGGCCATCGTGCTGGCCGAGCACGACCGGGCGTACGTGGACACCGCGACGAAGTTCTTCGAGCACTTCGCGTACATCGCCGCGGCCGCGTACGACCAGGGGCTCTGGGACGACGAGGACGCGTTCTTCTACGACGTGCTGCGGCAGGCCGACGGCACGAAGGTGCCGCTGAAGGTCCGCTCGGTGGTCGGGCTGCTGCCGCTCGCGGCGGTCACCCGGCTCACCGCGCGCACGCTGCACCGGCTGCCCGAGCTGGGCGCCCGGCTGCGCTGGTTCCTCACCAACCGCCCCGAGTACGCCGAGGTGATCGGCGCCCGCCGGCTCGGCCCGGACGGCCGGCAGCAGCGGCTGCTCTCCATGGTCGGCCCGGACCAGGTGGTGCGCCTGCTCGCCCGGATGCTCGACACCGACGAGTTCCTCTCCGAGTACGGGCTGCGCACGCTCTCCCGCGCCCACCTGGACAAGCCGTTCACGGTCACCCTCGGCGGCCAGGAGTTCAGCGTCGGCTACGAGCCGGCCGAGTCGACCAGCGGCCTGTTCGGCGGCAACTCCAACTGGCGCGGCCCGATCTGGATGCCGACCAACTTCCTGCTGATCAGCGCGCTGCGCGACTACGCCGCCTTCTTCGGCGACGACCTCCAGGTGGAATATCCGACCCGGTCCGGGGTGAAGCGCACCCTCGACGAGATCGCCGACGACCTGTCGGCCCGGCTGATCTCGCTGTTCACCCGGGACGGCTGGGGCCGCCGGCCGATCTACGGTGCGGCCCAGCTCTTCCAGACCCACCCGGACTGGCGGGACCTGATCTGCTTCCCCGAGTACTTCCACGGCGACAACGGCGCCGGCCTCGGCGCCTGGCACCAGACCGGCTGGACGGCCCTGGTCGCCGACCTGATCCTCACGCTGCGCCGCTGACGGTGGGGCGCGACGGTACCGCCGCGCCCCACCGCACTCAGGGTGCCGTTGTTCGCGACTGCGGGGCTCGCAAACCCGGCTCGCTCCTCGCGCTCACGGCAGCGGGAGGAACGCCACCCGGGCGTGGTACTCGCCGGCCACCGTGACGGTGTCGCTGCCGACCCAGAGACCCCGGTCGGTGGCGTACAGCTCGGCGGTGCCGACGCCCCGGTCCTTGGTCGGGTTCCAGGCCAGCGCCTTGCCGGTGGTCGGGTGGATCGCCCCGATCCCCGGCCGGGACACCGCGCCCGCCCCGGCCGAGTTGCGCCCGTACGGGTTGTCCAGCCAGCGCTGGTGGCCGCCGACGTAGACCGCCGTCCCCGTGATCGCCACCGAGAGCAGGGTGTCGCCGCCGGTGTAGTTCGCCCAGGTCGGCTGCTTGCCGGCGGTCTCCGTGCCGAACTCGAAGCGGGAGGCCGTGTCGCAGAGCGTGCCCGGGAACGCGGCGCCGGTGGTGACCGCCACGAACCAGGTGCCGTCCGGGGAGATGTCCACCCCGCGCAGGTAGGTGGGCATGGACGCGGCGCACTGCGGCTGGTAGCGCAGCGTCGACCAGCCGGAGAGCGCCGCACCGGCGTCGCTCAGGTTCGCCACCGCGAGCTGGTGGCGCGCCACGCCGGCGACCGAGCTGAAGTTGCCCACGAAGACCAGCCGCCGGCCGTCGGCGGAGACGTCCAGCGCCTCGATCTTCACCGGGGCGGTGGCGCCGCTGCTGGTCTTCCGGGGCCCCTCGATCCGCAGGTTCACCGAGGCGTCGGCAGCGCCGGTGGTGGCGTTCAACGCGGCCAGGGCGCGACGGGTCACCCCGCCGACGGTCTGGAACGCCCCGCCGACGATCAGCCGGTTGCCGACCAGCCGCATGTCGTTGACCTGGTTGTTGAGCGCGGGCGGGGCGAACCCGGCGACCCGGGCGCCGGTGGCCGCGTCGACCCGGGCCACCCGCGGCGCGGCCACGCCGTTGACCGTGGTGAACGCGCCGCCGATATAGAGCGAGCGGCCGTCCGGCGCGGCGGCGAGCGCCTTCACCGTGCCGTTGACCACCGGCCGGAAGGTGGTGTCGATCCGGCCGGTGGTGGCGTCGAGGGCCACCAGCCGCGGCATCGCCAGCTGGGCGGTCTGCCCGGCGTTGCGGACCTTGGTGAACGAGCCGGCCAGGTACACCCGGTTGCCGATCTGGAGGATCCGGTACACGGTGCCGTCGAGCGCGTGCGGCGTCCAGTCCACCGGGTTGGTGCCGACCACCGTGGTGTGCGTGGCGTTGACCGCGAGGGCCGGCGAGGGGGGAAGCGCGCCGCCGGCGGCGGCGAGCGCGGCCACCACTGCGGTGGCCGCCCTCCGGCGACGCCGGCGCCGGGCCGGTGTCGCGCGTGGATGATCGCGTGAGGTCGTCATCGCCGAAGCATCCCGCCCGACCCGGGTACGCGCAGTCGGGTTCCCGCCGCCCGTCGCACGGCGTTCGGCCAGTCCGGACGGTCCGTCCGTCCGCCTCCGATGATCTTGTCGGCCGGTCCTGGCCGGCGTGCCCGAAACCGGGCTGCCGGGAGCGGCCGCGGGCAGTACCGTGTCCCGGTCCGGCACACGGGAGGAGTTTGCGATGCCACAGCGCCGGGAGGCCGCGGTGCTGGTCTTCGACGCCGACGACACGCTCTGGGAGAACAACGTCCTCTTCGAGCGGGTGATCGACGACTTCCTCACCTGGCTGGATCATCCGACGCTTGACCGGGTCGAGATTCGGGCGGTGCTCGACGACATCGAGCGGGCCAACGCGGTCGCGCACGGCTACGGCAGCAAGGTCTTCCTGCGCAGCCTGGGGGAGTGCCTGGAGAAGCTGCGGGCGCGCCCGGCCACCGACCGGGAGCGCGCCGAGATCGACGACCTGGCGGCGGCGCTGGTCGGCCACCAGGTCGAGCTGATGCCCGGCGTGGCGGAGACCCTCGACGACCTGGCCACCCGGCACGAGCTCCTGCTGCTCACCAAGGGGGAGCGCGAGGAGCAGCAGCGCAAGCTCGACGCCTGCGGGCTGCTGCACCACTTCCGCGCCGCGCACATCGTGCCGGAGAAGGACGTCGACACCTACCGCTGGCTGGCCCGGGAGCACGCCTTCGACCCGACCACCGCCTGGATGGTCGGCAACTCCCCGCGCTCGGACATCCTGCCGGCCCGGGCCGCCGGCCTGAACGCGGTCTTCATCCCGAACGAGAACACCTGGGTGCTGGAGCACGACGAGCTGGACCCGTCCGACCCGGGGGTGATCCGGCTGGCCGCCTTTCCCGACCTGGTCCGGCACTTCTGATCCGACCGGTAACGTCCCAGGCGTGCCGCTGACCTTCCCGTCGCACCTGGCGCCGGTGCTGCCACTGAAGCTCTGGCGGCCGCACTGGTTCGACGGCGTGGCGCTGGCCACCGGCGCGGTCGCGCCGGACGTGGGCTACCTGTTCACCGGCACCGGGCTCGCCCCGGGGCTGCGCACGCACACCCTCGGCGGGCTGCTCTGGTGGTGCCTGCCGGTCGCCCTCGGCTACGCCTGGATCGTCCGCCGGGTGATCGCCGGGATCGCCGTGCACCTGCCGGGCCAGCGGCTGTTCGGCTGGCCCGACCACGCCGCCCTGGCCGGGGTCCGCCACCCCTGGCAGGTCACCGTCTGTTCGGCGCTGATCGGCGCGTTCAGTCATGTGGCCTGGGACCGGATCACCCACAGCGACCGGTGGCCGCGCCTGCTCGGCATCGCCGACTTCCACGCCCTGACCGGGCTCTACTGGTGGCAGGTGGCCGACGTGACGGGCACCCTGGGCGGCGGGTTGCTGGTGGCCATGCTGGCGGTGCGCGCCGCCCACCGGCGTGAGATCTTCGACGGTGTCCGGCCGCCGGCGCCGCCGGCCCGTCCGGGCGTGTTCTGGGCGGTGGCCCTGGCGGTCACCGGGCTCGGGGCGCTGCTCCTGCCGGGCCTGCCGGCGGCCACCGTCCCGGCGCCGGCCGGGGTGCGCCTGCTGCACCTCGCGGCGGTCGCGCTGATCGCCGGGGCGACCGCCGCCGGGGCCCTGACCCCGCCCCTGCGGGAGGCCGGGCGCAGTCGTCGCCTCGAACACAAACAGCGCTGGTCCGCCTGACCCTGTTACGCCGACATGCCGTATTTCAACGTTGGTATCAATCACATTCTCCCGGGGCCGCCGAACCTTGTCCGACCTGCGAGAAGCTGCCTAACCTGAGCCCGCGCCCACGACTCTTCGGGGTGAGTCGGGGGCGCGCCGAAGTCCGGTAGTTGGGCACCGTGGAGCTGAGTGCAGGCGGGCCGGCTCGCCGTGTTGAGCCCGGCGTTGGCGGCGTGCCACGCCTGCCGCGCTCGCGACGGCGGAGACCGCTACCACGCCGGACGGCTGGGGGTCAGGACCGGGGAGTTGCGGACCCGGTCCTGACCCGTCCGGCCACCTCCCGTCAGGCGCCCGCCCCGTGCGAGGATCCTCCGCGTGAAGCCGACGAGGGCCGCCCGGTTGACCACCCTGCCCGCGCCTACGGCGCAGGTCGTCGTCGTCACCGGGGAGGGCTGGCGCACCACCCACGCCACCCTCGAGACGTACGAGCGCGTCGGCGACGACTGGCGGTCGGCCCTGCCCCCGCTGCCGGCCCGGATCGGCGCCGACGGCTTCAGCGACCGGCACGTCGAGGGCGTCCCCACCACCCCGACCGGCGTCTACGCCATCGGCCCCACCGTCTACGGCATCGCCGCGGACCCGGGCGTGCGCCACCCCTACCACCGGTTGGCCGTCGACGACTGGTGGAACGCCGAGCCGGAGTCCCCGCGCTACAACAGCTTCCAGCGCTCCGCCGAGCCGCTGGGCGGCCAGAGCGAGGCGCTGTGGCGGGAGGATCCGGCGTACACCCACTTCGCGGTGATCACCTACAACATGCCGCCGACCGTCCCGGCCCCGGTGCCGCACGCCGGCAGCGGCATCTTCCTGCACGAGTTCAGCCGTGCCGGGGGCAACCCCACGGCCGGCTGCGTGAGCCTGTCCCACGAGCACCTGGTCGCCGTGCTCACCTGGCTCGACCCCGAGGCGGCGCCGCACATCGTGCTCAGCCCCGCCGAGCGGCTCGACCGCTACTGACCCCCCTGCCCCCACGAGCCAGCCAGGACCGCATCCCCATGGACACGATCAGCACCGGCCAGCCGCCCGCCGACAACGCCGCCAGCACCTGCTACCGGCACCCCAAGCGGGAGACGCTGCTGCGCTGCACCCGCTGCGACCGCCACATCTGCCCCGACTGCATGCGCGAGGCGCCGGTCGGCCACCGCTGCCCGGAGTGCGTCCGGTCGGACAACCGGACCATCCGTCAGGCCCGCACGGTCTTCGGCGGCCGGCTGGTGGCCCGCCCGCTGGTGACGTACGCGCTGGTCGCCCTCATCGTGCTGGCCTACCTGGTCGAGCTGGTCCACCCGGCCGTCCTCGACCAGTTCGACAGCCTCGGCACCGGGCTGGTCGACGACGCCGGCCAGCGCTACGTCGACGACGGTGTCGCCCGCCCCGGGTACGAGCCGATCGGGGTCGCGCACGGCGAGTGGTACCGCCTGATCACCTCGTCGTTCCTGCACCTGCTGCCCACCCAGGGCGCCCTCGGCTTCCTGCACATCGCGTTCAACCTGTGGTGGCTCTGGGAGCTCGGCCGGGTGATCGAGGAGCGGCTGGGGCACGCCCGGTACCTCGCCGTCTACCTGCTCTCCGCGCTGGGCGGCGGGGTCCTGGGCTTCCTGATCTCCCCGCACCAGGCGGCGGTCGGCGCCTCCGGCGCGGTCTACGGCCTGGCCGGCTGCTACGTCGTGCTCACCCGGCGACTGCACCACCACCCGATCGACCCGCAGCGGGTGCTCATCCCGTTCGTGATCTGGATGGTGCTCTCCGCCGGCTGGACCTCGTGGGAGGGGCACCTGGGCGGCCTGCTGGTCGGCGGCCTGGTCGGGGTCGGGCTCGCGTACGCCCCGGCCCGGCGGCGGACCGCCGTGCAGGTGGCGGTCACCGTGGCCGTCGCCGTGCTGCTCGTCGCGCTGGTCGTGGTGAAGTCGCTCGCCCTCGCCGGCTGAACCGCCGCGCAGCGGCGCCAGGGCGGACGAACGGCTCTGGTGGAGGGCGACCGGCCGGCGCGACACTGGGCCATGACACCTCAGCGCGTACCACTGCTCGCCAGCCTGGTCGTGCTGCTCGCGGCGGCCTGCACGACGACCGACCACGACGGCGCGGCCGCCCCGACCGCGACGGCGCCGGCACCCGTCGCGACCGCCGCCGCGACCACGCCCGCCGCCACCCCGACCGCACCCAGCAGCGGGACGCCCGCCGAGGGCGCCTGGCGGGTGACCTACGGCTGGGCGGTGCCCGCCACGCCGGCCCGGGTGACCCACCAGGTCCGGGTGCCGGTCATCCCGGCGCCGGGGGAGCCGCTGCCCGTCCTCGTCGAAGTGCGGGTCGGGGACCACCCGGCCGAGGGGTTCAGCCGGATCACCTTCGCCTTCCGCGGCCCGACCCCGTCCTATCAGGTCGGCTACGTTCCGCAGGTGTGGACCGAGGGTCGCGGCGCGCCCGTCGAGCTGCCCGGCACGGCCTACCTGTCGGTCCGGTTCGATCCGGCACAGGCGCACGACGCGCGCGGGGCCGGCACGGCCGACGTGCCGCCGTCGCGGATCGGCTACCCCACCCTGCGCGGCTGGGCGGCGGCCGGCGACTTCGAGGGGCACCTCAGCTTCGGCCTCGGGCTCCGGCCGCCGGCCGGGGGGACGCTGCCGGTGCGGCTGGGCGAGGCCATCCGCCCCGACGGCACCCACGTCGTCGCGGTCGACGTGCGACGCGGCTGACCGGCACGCGCCTCGACCGCGCCGACCGGACGGCCGGCGCGGTCGGGCGCGGGTGCGTCAGGAGACCTCGCCGCGGACGATGGCCACCGCGACGCGGCAGAACTCGTCCATGTCCGGGTTGAAGCCGGCGGCGATGTCCGGGTGCAACCCGGCGCGGGTCTCGTCGAGCAGCCGACGGCAGACCTCCTCCACGGGCTCACCCGCGTAGCTGGCGCGGACCCGGTCGGCGGCCGCCTGCAGGGCCGAGGTCAGCTGATCCTCCAGCGGGCCGCGCAGCTTCTGCTGCACAGGGTCGAGCCCGCTCGGATCGAGCGTGACATGTGGCTCCGACATCGGCGCTCCCTTCGTCGGCGACCGCGGTACCCCACCGCGGTCGTCGGTCAAACCATCCTCGGTACGGCCGCCACCCGGACCTGGTACGAGAAGTCCTCCGCGGGCTCCTCGACGTAGGACAACCGGCGGATCTGCCGGTCGTCGGACCAGAGGGCGACGTCGACCAGCACCCCGAGGTGGGCCAGGCCGATGTTCGCCACCCGCTTCTTGTCCTGGAGCACCGCGCAGACCCCGCCCACCAGCGTGCTGGCGTCGGAGGTGCGGTGCCCCGGCGGGCAGCGCAAGGTCACGTCCACCTCGATCGGACCGGTGAGCGGAGTCCACCCCGTGCGCTGGGCCGCCGTGCAGGCGGCCTGGAGCAGGGCGCGGACCCTCGTCGCCTGCCGGTGCCCGGCGGCGAAGATGGACAGGGCCTCGGTCTTGACCGGGGGCAGGCCGCTCACCTCGAACGTCAGGGCGAGAGCGCGGGTGTCCTGCACGACGGCACCTCCTCGTGGGAATCCTGCCCAACCGGTGGGACCGCAGAAGGAGGTTCGCGCGAGAACCAACCGATCGGACGGGCTGGGGTCGGCCGGAGGCGTATCGACTTCGACGGCGACGCGCTGGCTGCGGAGCTAGGCAAACGCTAGTCGACCGGGCGCACGCTGGGTAGTCTCGCCGTTCACTGAGTGGGACGGGGGCCGGCCGGTCCCGGCACTCGCGTCGAGCGCCGGCGCGTCCCGCTCCCGCGCCGGGGCGCGGCCCGGTGATCCGCCGCACGGCGGCTGTCGTATCCGTCTCGTGACCGTCAGGTTTCGCAGCGTCGCAGCCAGGGCACTGTCTGCCGCACGAAACGTCCCGGGGCCGCGGGCGACCGGCCGGCGTCCCGACCGTCTCGCCGTGCGCCGGGGCACGGGTGATCTCCCCGGCTCTTCGCCGAAGAGAGGGGGAGGGCGATGACGACAGACCCCGAGACGGCCGCGCGGCGGCGGCCAGCCCGGCGTGCGGCGGCGGCAGCCGCCGCACTCGCGTTGGTGGCCCCGCTGGCCGCCTGCGGATCCGGCGGCGAGGGCGGGCCGCCCACCATCAACCTGTACTACCCGCCCGAGCAGAACCTGCAGAAGGTGGTCGACGACTGCAACGCGCAGGCCCAGGGGCGTTACCGGATCGTCTACCGGGTGCTGCCGCGGCAGGCCGACGACCAGCGGGTGCAGTTGGTGCGGCGGCTCGCGGCGCAGGACAGCGGGATGGACGTGCTCGGCCTCGACGTCACCTGGACGCAGGAGTTCGCCAGCGCCGAGTGGATCCGGGAGTGGACCGGCCAGGACAAGGCCGAGGCGGAGCAGGGCACGCTCGCCGGCCCGCTGGACACCGCCCGCTACGAGGACAGGCTCTACGCGGCGCCGAAGAACACCAACGTGCAGCTTCTGTGGTACCGCAGCGACCTGGTCCAGGAGCCGCCGAAGAGCTGGGACGAGATGATCTCCGCCGCCCAGCAGCTCAAGCAGCAGGGGAAGCCGTACCAGGTGCTCACCATGGGCGCCCAGTACGAGGGCCTGGTCGTCCTGTACAACACCCTGGCCGAGAGCGCCGGCGGAAAGATCCTCAGCGACGACGGCAAGCAGGCCGTGATGGACGCCGGCACCGTGCGGGCGCTCGACCAGCTCAAGAAGTTCGCCACCTCGGGCGTGACCTCGCCGTCGTTCAGCAACGCCACCGAGGACCCGGTCCGGCTGGAGTTCCAGTCCGGCGGCGGCGCCTTCGAGGTCAACTGGCCCTTCGTCTACCCGGCGATGCAGGAGGCGGCCCCGGACCTGGCGAAGAAGGTCAAGTGGGCGCGGATGCCGGGCATCGACGCGAACACCCCGAGCAAGGTCACCATCGGCGGGGTCAACATGGCGGTCAGCACGTACTCGAAGCACCCGACGGAGTCCTTCGAGGCGGCGAAGTGCATCCGCAGCGTCGAGCACCAGAAGTTCTCGGCGGTCAACGACGGGGTGCCGCCCACCATCGAGTCGGTCTACGCCGACCCGGAGATGGACAAGGCGTACCCGATGAAGGAGGCCATCCTGGAGGAGCTGAAGGCGCCGGCGGTCCGGCCGCTCACCCCGGCGTACCAGAGCATCTCCACGGTCATGTCGGCGATCCTGTCGCCGCCGTCGGCCATCCGGCCCGAGCAGACCGCGAACGAGCTGCGCGACGCCATCGCCGACGCCCTGGAGTCGAAGGGGGTCCTGCCGTGAGCGCGAGGAGTGAGCCGATCCTGCGAGCCCCGCAGTCGCGAAAGAAGGTGGCACCGTGAGTGTGAACGCCACTCCCGCCGGCGCGGACGTCGCCGCCGACGAGACCGCCGCCCGGGGAGGCCGGCACGCGGCCGTCCCGACCCAGCGGGCCAACCGCCGGTCCCGCGCCCCGCTGAGTGAGAACAAGCGCGCCGAGCGGCGCCTCGGCTGGCTGCTGTGCGCACCGGCCGCGCTGGTCATGGTGCTGGTCACCGCCTACCCGATCCTCTACTCGGTCTGGCTGTCGCTGCAGCGCTTCGACCTGCGCTTCCCCGACCAGCGCGAGTTCATCGGGCTGGAGAACTACGCGACCGTGCTGACCAACCAGTTCTGGTGGACGGCGTTCGGGGTGACCGCGCTGATCACCGTGGTCACCGTCGCGGTCGAGCTGGTGCTCGGCATGGGCCTGGCGCTGATCATGCACCGGACGCTGGTCGGCCGGGGCATCGTCCGCACCGCGGCACTGATCCCGTACGGCATCGTCACGGTGGTCGCCGCCTTCTCCTGGCGGTACGCCTGGACGCCCGGCACCGGCTACCTGGCCAATCTGTTCGACGGCAGCGCCCCGTTGACCGAGCGCGCCAGCTCCCTGGCGATCATCATGCTGGCCGAGATCTGGAAGACCACCCCGTTCATGGCGCTGCTGCTGATGGCCGGGCTGGCACTGGTGCCGGAGGACCTGCTCAAGGCCGCCTCCACCGACGGCGCGACGGCCTGGCAGCGGTTCACCAAGGTGATGCTGCCGGTGATGAAGCCGGCCATCCTGGTCGCCCTGCTGTTCCGCACCCTGGACGCGTTCCGGGTGTTCGACAACATCTTCGTGCTCACGGCCGGCGGCAACGAGACATCGTCGGTGTCGATGCTCGCCTACAACAACCTCATCCGGGGGTTGAACCTCGGCATCGGCTCCACCATGTCGGTGCTGATCTTCCTCGCCGTGGCGATCATCGCGTTCGTGTTCGTGAAGCTGTTCGGCACCGCTGCCCCCGGCAGCGACGACGGGGAGAGGCGCTGAGATGGCCACCGAAACCACCCCGCGAGCGAAGCTGCGCTGGGGCCTGCTGGACGTCATCGTCGTGGTCTTCGCGCTGGTCCCGGTGCTCTGGATCGCCTCGCTGTCGTTCAAGACCCCGGCCACCCTCACCGACGGCAAGTTCTGGCCCCGGGAGTGGACGCTGGACAACTACCGGACGATCTTCGACACCGACCAGTTCGTCCGGGCCCTGGTCAACTCGATCGGCATCGCGTTGATCGCCACCCTGATCGCCGTGGTGCTGGGCGCGATGGCCGCGTACGCGATCTCCCGGCTGGACTTCCCCGGCAAGAAGCTGCTGGTCGGGGTGTCCCTGCTGATCGCCATGTTCCCGCAGGTGTCGCTGGTGTCGCCGCTGTTCGAGATCGAGCGGCAGCTCGGCCTCTTCGACACCTGGCCGGGGCTGATCCTGCCGTACATCACCTTCGCCCTGCCGCTGGCGATCTACACGCTCTCGGCGTTCTTCAAGCAGATCCCCTGGGACCTGGAGAAGGCGGCGAAGATGGACGGCGCCACCCAGGGCCAGGCGTTCCGGCGGGTGATCGCCCCGCTGGCCGCGCCGGGGCTGTTCACCACGGCGATCCTGGTCTTCATCTTCTGCTGGAACGACTTCCTCTTCGCCATCACGCTCACCTCGACCGAGCGGGCCCGCACGGTCCCGGTGGCGCTGTCGTTCTTCACCGGCGAGTCGCAGTTCGAGGACCCCACCGGGGCGATCTGCGCCGCCGCCGTGGTGATCACCATTCCGATCATCCTGTTCGTGCTCTTCTTCCAGCGCCGCATCGTCTCCGGCCTGACCTCCGGCGCAGTCAAGGGATAGGTGGTGTTGTCATGGCTGACATCGTGCTGGACAAGGTGAGCAAGCGGTTCCCGGACGGGACCACCGCGGTGCGGGACGTCGACCTGGAGATCGCCGACGGCGAGTTCGTGATCCTGGTCGGCCCCTCCGGCTGCGGGAAGTCCACCACCCTGAACATGATCGCCGGGCTGGAGGACATCAGCTCCGGGGAACTGCGCATCGCCGGGGAGCGGGTCAACGACCGGGCGCCCCGGGACCGCGACATCGCCATGGTGTTCCAGTCCTACGCGCTCTACCCGAACATGACCGTGCGGGAGAACATGGCCTTCCCGCTCCGCCTGGCGAAGCTGGACAAGGAGACCATCCACCAGAAGGTGGAGGAGGCGGCGAAGGTCCTGGAGCTGACCCCGCTGCTGGACCGCAAGCCGGCCAACCTCTCCGGCGGGCAGCGGCAGCGGGTGGCCATGGGGCGGGCGATCGTCCGCCAGCCCAAGGCGTTCCTCATGGACGAGCCGCTGTCCAACCTGGACGCGAAGCTGCGGGTGCAGATGCGCACGGTGGTGTCCCGGCTGCAGAAGCAACTCGGCACCACCACGGTCTACGTGACCCACGACCAGACCGAGGCGATGACCCTCGGCGACCGCGTGGTGATCATGCGGGGCGGCGCGGTGCAGCAGGTCGGCCCGCCCCAGGAGCTCTACGACCACCCGCGCAACCTCTTCGTGGCCGGCTTCATCGGCTCACCGTCGATGAACTTCCTGCACGCCGCCGTCGAGGACGGTCACCTGCGCACCGCGCTGGGGGACGTGCCGATCGGGGACCGGGTACGCCGGCAGCTCGACGGCGCCGACGCCCCGCGCGAGCTGATCCTCGGCATCCGCCCCGAGCACTTCGAGGACGCCGCGCTGATCGACGACGACACCCGCCGCCGGGGCCTGGAGTTCGACGCGCCGGTCGACATCGTCGAGTCGATGGGCTCGGACAAGTACGTCTACTTCACCGTCGAGGGAGAGCGGGCCAGCGCCGCCGAGCTGGAGGAACTGGCCGCCGACGCGGGCGCCGCCGACTTCACCGGGGGCGGGTCGAGCCTGGTCACCCGGCTGTCGGCGGAGTCGCCGGTCCGCGAGGGCGAGCCGCGGCGGGTCTGGTTCAACCTCGAGAAGATCCACCTCTTCGACCCGTCCACCGGGCGCAACCTCACCCTGCACGAGGGGCGGGCGTCGGGCGCGCTGGCCGACTGAGCCCGGTGGGCGTTGCGGGGCCGGCGGCGGAAGTCGCCTCCGGCCCCGCGCATCGGCGGATCGGCCGCGTTCGCCGCACCTTTCGCCGGCATGCATATCGCGTCATGGTCCATACACTGTGGAAAGAGGTACCTGGGCCGATCGATGGGAATCTGCGATGGCATCGGCAGGGCAGAGGGACGGCGTCGCGAGGCGCATCATTATTTCGACCTTCAAGATCCTCTTTCCGTCGGCGGCTGAGCGGATTCAGGCCTTCGACGACATCGTGGCCGCAATCAACGGTCTGGACGCCGACAGCCTCGAAGGTCGCGCTCTGCCGCGTCGCCTCGAGGACGCCTCGGACCGGATCGCGGCCCGGCTCAATCGCATCGAGGAAATCGAATTCATCGGGCTCGCCGAATCGGAACGATCGCTGGCGATAACGGGCGTCGAGCAGGCGCTGACGGAGATGCGGCTCTCCGCCGAGGACGTCATCCAGGACGCCATCACGACCGAACAGTTGCGGGTCGCGCTCGAGCCCATTGCCGTGCGCCGCTGGCGATCCGACCAGTTGAGTGAGGACGCCCAGGCGTACGGCCGGGTCTATCTCACCGAGGCCGCCGCGTACATCTGCGCGCTCGTGCACGACCTCCCGGGCTTCGAGAGCAGGGTGGCCTGGGAAACGTATGTGAACACGAAAAAGCTGGAAGCGATACTCGAACGCGGCATCACGGGTGTCGTCCTGCCCAAGTTCCGGCCGGGGCTGCCTCGGGAGGTCAGTCGCTTCGAGGCCGGATACCGCTCCGACATCACCAACACCTACAAATACACCGACCTGTTCGGGCTCAACCTGCCCGTCGAACTCAGGCGTCACCCGGTCGACGTGACGTACATCCGGCTCCGGGCGCTCCCCGACGACCCGGCGGCCGATCTGGCCGGCGCCGCGACCGTCGGTCCCCTGGAGGTGGACCCGAAGGTCGACTCGGCCATCGGTGAGCTGGCGGACATTCGCAAGGGCCAAGGGAAGAGCACGCGGATCCTGCTCACCGGTTCGGCCGGGTCGGGTAAGACCACCATCAGCCAGTGGCTGGCCATCTCCATGGCCCAGCGCAAACTGCCCGAGGCCATGGCTGCCTGGACCGACTGCGTACCTCTGGTCACGCAGCTCAGGTACGCCTTCAAGGCGAATGTCGAACCCGAGTACCAGGACATGATCCGTGCCGCGATGTACCGCGGGTCGACGGTGCCGGGCTCGTGGGTGGTGGACTGCCTGGACCGGGGCGACGCCGTGGCGATCTTCGACGGATTCGACGAGCTGTCCGAACACGACCGGAACCGCGCGCTGGCGTGGATCGACAAACTGATGTCGGAGCATCCGAACGCCCACATCTTCGTCACGTCCCGCCCCGACGTCCTGGACAACCGGTGGTTCCAGCGCCGCGACTTCGTCACCCTCCAGCTCCTCCCGATGAACGACGAGGAGGCCGAGGAGTGCATCGACCGCTGGTTCGACGCGTTGATCAGCGGCACGTCGGACGCCGAGAAGACCGTCGAGTTCCGCCGGCAGCACGCGAAGCTCGTGTACGACTTCCAGAACCGCCCGAACGTCCGCGACCTCAGCGAGACACCGCTGCTGTGCGCGATGCTGTGCGCCTTCTACGCGCACAAACTGTCGGATGCCGCGCCCGAGAGCAGGGCGGAGTTGTACGAGCGGGTGGTGGCCGCTCTCATCTATTTCCGTGATCACGGGAAGGAGGTGGCCGAGACCTCGGCGGTGGGCCTCACCTACAAGCAGAAGCTCCTTCTGCTCCAAGCCATCGCGAAGAGGATGACGGCCAACTCGACCACGACCATCCGGATCGAGCCGTTGCGGGAGCTGCGGAAGCACCACCTGTCCCGGCCGGGCAGCAACGCCCGGCGGGATGTGCTGGCCCCCACGGCGCAGGAGATCGTGGCGGCCCAACTTCGCGGGATGGTCAACACCCACATCGAGCCCCGGGACGCGCTGGTCCATCTCCTCGACCGGAGCGTCGTCTTCTACAAGATCGCGCACAACCAGGCGCAGTTCACCCACCGGTCCATTCAGGAGTTCCTCGCCGGCTGGGCGTACGCGTACGACGAGATCGAATCCCTCGTGGAGCGGGTGACGCGGCCGGACTGGCGTCGCATCATCGTCTTCGCCGCCGGCGCGCCGGTGCAGGAACGTGCCGCTTCGCTGCTGGTCTCCGGGATACTCGACAAGGCGGAGTCGGCCGGGCCCGAGCGGCGCGACGTCCTCCTGCTGGCCGCGGAGTGCATCACCGCGGCCGGGCACGTCGAACCGGCCGTGGCCGCGCGGGCCGAGCGGCTGATCGGGGAGGTTCTTCCGCCGCGGACGCCGGAGGAGGCCCGGTCCCTGTCGGGCATCGGTGAGGAGCTCTTGACCTGGCTCGACGGCCATTCTCAACGGTCACCCGAGGTCATCAGCGCGTGCGTCGCCGCGGCGGCCCGGATCGGTGGCCCGGCAGCGATCAACACCATCTCGCAGTACAGTCACCCGGCCGCCGACCCGGTGGTGGTCGACGCGTTGCTCCGGGCCTGGCACGAGTTCGAGGACGCCGAGACCTACGCGCGGCAGGTCCTTGCCGATCTGGGGCTCCGCGACCACCTGGTGACGGCACGGACGGCAGCGGAGTTGGCCGCGGTCCGGCACGTCCGCGGGGTGCAGGCCCTGTGCATCCGGGTGACCGACGACGTGGCCGACCTGGCGAGCATCAGCGGACTGCCGGACCTGACCGATCTCGACTGCAGCGGGCTGCCCCGGCTGCAGAGCACACGAGGCCTCGGCGACCTGCGTCACCTGCGCCGGATCAACCTCAACGACAAGCCGCATCTCCTGGACATCGAAGACCTGGCCCGACTGCCGCAGCTTGAGGAGCTTCACCTGCGTGGTGCCGTCGCGCTGCCGCCGGAGGAGATCGCCCGCCTCCGCGACGTCGCCTCGCTCCGGATCCTGACTCTCGACGGTTGCCGGCAGCTGTACGACTTCGGGTGGCTGTCGTCGTTGACCGGTCTGCGCACGCTCTCCCTCGACGGGTGCTACGTCTCCGATCTCGACTTCTGCTCCTCGCTGACGCAGCTACGGACGATCCGGATCCGCTCTGAGCCGGGCCTGGACGACGCGCGTCAACTCGCGGCGTGCGGGAACCTGCGCCGCATGATGGTCGGGCTCTCCGCGGGGCGGAGGCCCGCCCTGCCCACCATGGGCCCCAGCCTCCGGGACGTGGAACTGACCGGCTCCGTGTCGGTCGCGGACGTGGCGGCCCTGGCGCCCGCCACCGAGCTGCGCAGGCTCCGGGCCGACGGGGTGCGGGACCTGGTCGACCTGCGGTCGGTTCCTGTGTTCGGCCACCTCACGCACCTGCTGCTGCCGCACTGCCGCAACCTTGTCCGGTCCGGGGCGGCCCTCGACGGCTTCAAAGCGCTGGAGGTCCTCGACCTCAGCGGCTCGACGATCACGGACGTGGACTTCCTGGCCGGTTGCACCAGCCTTCGTCGCCTCTACCTCAACAGCTGTCAGCGGCTCAGCGACGTGAGCGCCCTGGCAGACCTGCCCAGGCTCGAGTATCTCAGCATGGAGGGCGGCGTTCCCGGTGTCACCGAGGACATGGTGGAGGCACTCAAGACCCGGTCGGGCAGGCGGCTCACCGTGAACCACGACCCCTTCCCGGACCCCTTCGAGATCCGGGAGTACATCGGGGCCTGAGGCGGGGCGGTGCTACCAGTCGAGCCGCAACGGCAGCCCGAGGAAGTGGGCGTAGCCGGCGAGGGCCGACTCGACGCCGGCCCGCAGCGTGGCGTCGAACGGCACCAACTGCTGCACGGTCACGGTGACCGCCCGCCTGCCTACGCTCCGCTTCCAGATGCCGACCACCCGGCCGCCGCGCACCACCGTGGCCTGGAAGATCCCGTTGTTGCCGGGGACGACGGCGTTCGCGTGCGCCGGATCGAGCATCAGCGAGCGGTCCTTGTAGCCCAGCAGGTATTCGTCGAAGCCGGGCAGCGTGTGCACGTCGTCGACCGGCGCCCGGGGCGCGTCGAGCAGGGCGGCGTCGACCACGGCCGGCGCCCCGTCCACCTCGACCGGGGCGAGCGCGTCGCCGGCCGCCGCGATGCCGCGGGTGGCGTCGGTGACGGTGAGGCCGGTCCACCGCGCCAGCTCGTGCCGGGTCACCGGGCCGTGGCCGCGGACGAAGCGGAGGGCCAGCAGTCCCAGCGCCTCCTCCCGCTCGGGGCGGTGCGGATCGGGCGCCCACTCGTCCAGCAGCGCGAACGTCTGCTCGGTGCCCACGTGCGGGGCGATGCAGGTGACGCCCTGCTGGCTCGCGTACCAGAGCAGGTGGTAGCCGCGCTGGCCGCCGGTGTCCAGCCCGGCGGCGCGCAGCGTGGCCAGGCACTCCGCGCGGGTGAGCCGGCCCCCGCCCGCGAGGGCCTCGCCCAGCACGTCGGCGGCGCGGTCGGCGTCGGCGTCGGTCAGCCCGAGCTGGACCCGGCGGTTGGCGACGCCGGCCAGCGCCCGGACGCCGGTCACCGCCAGCATCCACCGGGCGTCCCGCGGCGGCACCAGGTGCACGGTGCCCCGCATCGGCCAGGTGCGCAGCGCCTCCCGCCGCTCCAGCGCCGCGCGCACGTCGTCCTGGGTCCGGCCGGGCAGGCGTGCGCCCAGCGACCAGAGACCGCTCGCCGCGTCCTGCGCCTGCATGGCGCCGAACCACTCGACCACCGCGGCCACGCTCTGCGGGCGCGCGGTCGGGTGCGGGCGCAGCAGCAGGCTGGTCATCCGCAGCGCCAGCGCCTCGGCGCCGGTGAGGCGTACGGTCACGTGCCGGCTCCCGTCGTCGGTGGACGGCCAGCATAGGTCGCCGGTACGACGTTCCCGGCGGACGGACGACCGGACGGGCGGGCCGGGGCCCACCCGCCCGGGATGCCGTCGCGTCAGCGGTTGCGGCGTGCCCGCTCCGGCACGTCGGCGTCCACCAGCTCCCGGCGGACCTGCGCGTTGACCGGCTGCTCCTCGACGACCTCGTCCTTGTCCAGCCGGACCCGCTCGACCGGGACCTGCTCCTTGGCGACCACCGGGTGCTCGGCGCGCAGCTCCATCTCGCGCTGCTCCTCGCCGATGCCGGCCCGGACAGCGCCCCGGTCGGCCTCGCTGACCGGCTCGTGGACGACGGTCACCTCGTCGTGCTCGACCGGCACGCTCGTCTGCACGTTCTCGGTGACCACGCGCTTGCTCAGCCGGGCGGTCCCGGCCGGCTCGCTCTCGGTGCCGACCCGCAGGCGCTCCTCGGACCGGACCACTTCCGGCGCGCCCGGCATCCGCTGCGGCGCCGGCCCGGCCTGCTCCCCGAGCTGGTAGTGCAGGAAGAGCTGGGTGAGCTGGTCGGCGCCGAGCGGCTGGTCGGTGCCGGTCTCCACGCTGGGAGCGCTGCGCACCGTCGCCTTGTCGTAGGGCACCTGGAGGCGGCCGTCGGGCTGCATCCGCGCCGCCTGGAGCGGCGCCATCGACTCGTGGTGGCCCATCGCCCCGGTCTTGACGCTGACCCAGGTCGCCTCACCGGCGGGGTCGGCCCAGACCTGGCCCACGCTGCCGATCTTCGCGCCCGCGCGGTCCTGGACGTCCTGCCCGTACAGCGAGCGGACCTGCTGCTCCGTGAGTCGCATGGTTCGTCCTTCCTCTCGTGGGTCACGGCCTGGATCCCCGGCAGAGCCGCAGGCATGCCCACGAATCGGGACGAATAGGAGGAGGAGTAGCAGCGGTGCCGGAAAGGCCCGGCCTCGACGCATAAGCGCGGCAGGAGTGGGGATGCGCCGCCGGCAACCAGTGCGAGGAATGTGAGGTGTGGCTGATGACCGCGTCCAGTGAACCCATGCGGGGCGGCGCCCGAGCCGGCACCGCCCGGCCGGCGGGACCGGCGGGCGGGGCGAAGACCAGTGCCGCAGCCACCTTCTCGCTGGTCTTCGGCGTGGCGGCCCTGCTCAGCGTGCTGACCGCGATCCTGGCCTCGGTGGGGTTGCTGCTGGGGATCATCGGGGTCATCCTGGCCATCTTCGGGCTGCGGATGAGCCGGCGCCCCGGCGTCACCGGGCGCGGGGTGGCCATCGGTGGTCTGGTGCTCAGCGCCCTGGCGGTGCTGCTCGGCCTGGCCCTGGCCGCCGGCATCAGCACGTTCGTCAACAACGAGCAGGCGGTGAACCGGCTGGAGAAGCGGGTGACCGACCTGCGGGACAAGCTCAACGACTGAGCCGGACCGGCACCCCTGATCGCGCTACGCCAGCCACGTTGCCGGCGGAGCGCGATCCCCCGTTCAGGTTCCCGGTGCGGGGCGGCGGCGGTACGCCGGCACCGGTGCGACCAGGATCCCCGGGCGCCCGCACTCGGGGAAGCGGTTTCCATCGGAACTTGCGCAAATCTTGAGCGACGACAAGGTATCGACTCAGCTCAGTCTGCCGTGCATCACGAGCACGTGCATGGCCCGGTAGCCCTCCTCGCCCGACGTTTGACGTGGCAAGCAAGGGGTAGTCGCCGGAGCTGATCCGACACCGAGGAGGAAACGTCTGATGGATGGCCAGGTAAAGGTCGCGGTGATCTACTACAGCGCGACCGGCATCACCTACCAGATGGCGCAGGCGGCGTACGAGGCCGCCGGGGAGGCCGGAGCCGAGGTGCGCCTGCGCAAGGTACGTGAGCTGGCGCCGGACGAGGCGATCCGCTCGAACTCGGGCTGGCAGGCGCACCGGCTGGAGACCCAGGACGTGATGGAGGCGCAGCCGGACGACCTGGCCTGGGCCGACGTCGTGATCATGGGCTCGCCCACCCGCTACGGCATGATCGCCGCCCAGCTCAAGCAGTTCATCGACACCACCGGCCCGCTCTGGGCCAACGGCGCGCTGGCCAACAAGGTCTACAGCGGCTTCACCTCGACGGCCACCTCGCACGGCGGCCAGGAGGCCACGCTGCTCTCGCTGTACACGATCTTCTACCACTGGGGCGGCATCGTGGTGGCTCCCGGCTACACCGACCCCAGCCAGTTCGTCGCCGGCAATCCGTACGGCGCCTCGCACACCAGCAACAACGGCGAGGTCCCCCCGGACCACGTGGCCCTCGGCGCCACCGCGCTGACCGCCAAGCGGGCCGTGCAGATGAGCGCCGCGCTCAAGAAGGGCATGGCCGGCTGACCCTCGACCCGAGGTGACCGGTGGTCGGACGAGGGCTCTCGGCTCGTCCGCACCACCGGTCGCCCTTCGCCCTACCCCCGATCGGCCGGTCCATGCCCGGTCAGCGCCGGATGGGCCAGCAGGTGCCCGAGCAGGTCCGCCAGGACCGCCATGCCGTCCCGGCTGAGCACCGACTCCGGGTGGAACTGCACCCCGGCGAAGCCCGGCCCGCGCAGCGCGTGCACGGCCCCGTCCGCCGGGTCCCGGGACAGCTCGACGGGGCCGTGGCCGGTGGCCACCCGGTCCGCGTCGGCGCGGGCCGTGAAGCTGGAGTAGAAGCCGACCCGGCGGGTCGCGCCGAACACCGGCACGTCCCGCGGCAGCCCCTGGTAGGGCGCGTCGCGGCGGTGCAGGGGCAGGCCCAGCAGCCCGGCCAGGAGCTGGTGGCCGAGGCAGACGGCCAGGGTCGGCCGGCCCGCCGCGAGCAGCCCGGCCAGCAGCGTGCGCATGCCGGCCATCTTCGGCTCGGTGAGGTCGTTCGGGTCACCCGGTCCGGGGCCGACCACCACCAGGTCGTACCCGTCGACCGGGCCGGCGCGGTGCCAGTCCCGCCGGGTCACCGCCAGGCCGAGCGCGCCGAGCTGGTGGGCGAGCATCCCGGTGAAGGTGTCCTCGCCGTCCACGATCAGGGCGCGGCGACCGGCCAGCCCGGGCAGCGCGGTCGCCCCCGGGACGCGCTGGTCCAGCCAGAACCGGGCCAGCGGGGTGTTCCGGGCGGCCAGCGCGGCGCGCACCTCGGGGTCGTCGGCGTACCGGCGCGCGGGCTCGGCGCCACGGGCCGGGGCGTCCGGGCCGAGGCCGAGCGCGGCCAGCACCCCGGCCGCCTTGGCGTGCGTCTCGGCCACCTCGCCCGCGGCCGTGGAGTGCCGGACCAGGGTGGCGCCGACCGGCACCCGCAGCTCACCGGCGGGGGAGAGCTCGGCGGTGCGGATCAGGATCGGCGCGTCCAGGGTCTGCCGGCCCTGCTGGTCGCGGCCGAGCAGGGCGAGCACCCCGGCGTAGTAACGCCGACCGGTCCGCTCGTGCCGGGCGATCACGCGGCAGGCGTTCTCCATGGGGCTGCCGGTGACCGTGGGCGCGAACATGGTCTCCCGCAGCACCTCCCGGACGTCCAGCGAGCCCCGCCCGGCCAGCAGGTACTCGGTGTGCGCCAGGTGCGCCATCTCCTTCAGGTACGGCCCGACCACCTGGCCGCCGTGCTCGGCCACGGTGGCCATCATCTTGAGCTCCTCGTCGAGCACCATGTACAGCTCCTCGACCTCCTTTGGGTCGTGGAGGAAGCGCAGCAGGGCGTCCCGGTCGGCCGCCGCGCCGGTGTGCCGGAAGGTGCCGCTGATCGGGTTCATCATGACCAGGCCGTCGTCCACGCTGACGTGCCGTTCCGGGCTCGCCCCGACCAGGATCCGGGTGCCGGTGTGCACCACGAACGTCCAGTACGCGCCCCGCTCGCGCAGCAGCAGCCGGCGCAGCGCGGCCAGGGCGGCCACCAGCGGCGCGCCCTGCACGGTGGCCCGCAGGGTGCGGTGGATGACGAAGTTGGCGCCCTCGCCCCGGCCGATCTCGTCGCTGAGCACCCGGTCGACGGTGTCCGCGTACTCGGCATCGGAGATGTCGAAGGCGGCGTCCCGGGTCACCACCGGCGCGTCGGGCAGCGCGGCCAGCACCTCGTCGAGCGGTAGCCGCCGGTGCTCGGCGACCGACAGGTATTCCAGCGGCAGGCCGTCGTCCACGCAGGCGAAGCCGCGCTCGGCGATCTGCCGGTAGGGGACCAGGGCCAGCGTGCGCGGCCCGGACGTGCCGTCGGGCAGCGGGATGTCGGCGAGCCGGTCGGCCGTGCGTACCGGACCGGTGAACAGGTCGACGTGGTCGGCGCCCTCGCGGCGGACGAGCGCGAACGGGCCGGGTTCGTGGCCGGCCGCGACGGCGGCGAGCGGGTCGTGCGGGCGGGTCATCGGGTCTCCTCGGTGCGCCGGAGGCCGCCGCTGGGGCGGCCCGGGGTGCCGGGAAGAGACCGGCGGCCGCCTCGTCGGGCGGCCGCGTGGGGAAGCTACGCGCGGGGGTGGGCCGCCGGGTCGGCGGGCCACCAGCAGGACAGGTGCGCGGGCATGGCGATCACTGTACGCGACCGGGCCGGGCCGGGGAACCCGTTCGCCGGGCCGGCGGGCGGATCTTGGCTTCGCCGCCGCCCCCGGCGGGTAGGTTGACCCGCGATGGACATTCTCGCTCTGGACCTGGGCACCTCCTCGGTGCGCGGGCTCGTGCTGGACGCGAACGCCGTCCCGCGCCCCGGCGCGCTGGCCCGCCGGAAGGTGCACCTGGCGACCGGCGACGACGGCAGCGGCACCCTGGACGGCCCCCGCTACCTCGCCTGCCTGGCCGAGTGCCTGGACGAGCTGGCCGCCGGCGGGCATCTGCGCGACGTCGAGCTGGTGGCCACCTCCGCGCAGTGGCACTCGGTGGTACCGCTGGGCGCCGACGGCGCGCCGCTCGGGCCGGTGCTCACCTGGATGGACACCCGGCCGGCGGCCCTCGCCGGCGCCGCCGGCCCGGCCGATCCGGACGCCTTCCACGAGCGCACCGGCGCCTGGTGGCACCGCTGCTACTGGAGCATGCGGCTGCCCTGGCTGCGGGCGCACTGCGGCAGCCCGGTCGCCCGCTTCGGCGGGCTGGTGGAATACGTCCTCGGCGTGCTGCTCGACGAGGCGCCGATGTCCGTGTCGATGGCCTCCGGCACCGGGCTGCTCGACCTGCGCCGGCTGGAGTGGGACCCCGAGGCGTGCGAGCTGGCCGGCGTACGCCCCGAGGACCTGCCGGCGCTGGCCCCGCAGCGGTGGCGGGGCCAGCTCCGCGTCGAGCACGCCCAGCGCTGGCCGCAGCTCGCCGACGCCCGCTGGGCCGCCCCGATCGGCGACGGCGCGGCGTCCAACGTGGGCTCCGGCTGCGTCGACCCGTCCCGCGCGGCGATCACCGTCGGCACCTCCGCCGCGGTACGCCTCGTCCAGCCCGTGCCGGCCGGAGCGGAGCTGCCGCCCCTGCCCGAGCAGCTCTGGCGCTACCGGGTCGACCACGAGCACGTGGTGACCGGGGCGGCGTACTCCAGCGGTGGGAACCTGTTCGCCTGGGCGGCCCGCGAGCTGCGGCTGCCGCCCGGAGCCGAGCTGGAGGCCGCGCTGACCCGGGCCGGCGCGAAGCTGACCCTGCGGGCCAATCCGCGGCTCGGCGGGGACCGGCCGCCCGGCGTCGCCCCGGCCGGCTCCGGCCAGCTGCGCGGCCTGAGCTTCAGCACCACGGCGGTCGACATCCTCGCCGGGCTGATGACCGAGCTGTGCCAGCTGGTGGCCGACGACCTGGCGCTGGTGGAGGCCGGCGCGGGCGAGCCCACCGAGGTGGTGCTCGGCGGCGGCGCGATGGCCGCCTCGGTCTGGTGGCGCGGTGCGTTCGCCGAGGTGCTGGCCCCACGTGCGGTGCGCTACCAGCGCAACCCGGAGATCGGGGCGACCGGGGCCGCGCTGGTGGCGCTCGGCCGGATCGCCGAGGCGGCGCACGTGGGCGGCATCGGCCGGACGGACGACCGGGACGCGCCGAACACCGTAGCCGCCGGCCCGCCGCGCTGACCTTCCTGCTCCCGTGGCTGGCCGGTGCGTTTGACACCGCCCGCCGGCCTGGTTGGATGGACTTCCGCTCCCCGTCCCGGTGGAGCCGAGGGGGACCGAGGAGGAAAGTGTGGGCGCAGGTCCCGACCCGGCTCGTGTAGCGGCGCCGCGCCGGAGTCCGTCCGACGACCGGGTAACGCCGCACCGGCGGCGGCGCTCGCGCTTCCGGTTGCGGGACTGGCGGATGGGCACGAAGCTCGCCACGGTGCTCGTACTGCCCTCGGTGGCGTTCCTCGTGCTCGCCGGGGTGCAGACCCGGGGGCTCGTCGGGCAGACCACCGCGCTGAGCGAGTTCGCGCAGCAGGTCGGCATCGGCCGGCAGATCAGCACCGCGGTGGACCGGCTCCAGCAGGAGCGGGACCGCTCCGCCGGCGAGCTGGCCGGGCTGCGCAAGGCCGGCGGCAGCGCCGACCGGGACGCGGCGGTCGCCGCGCTCAAGCCGCTCCAGGACGCCTCCGACCGGGCGATGGGCGAACTGCGCACCGCGGCCGAGCCCCTCGCCGACGCCGACGCCGCCTGGCGGGTGGCCTACTCGGAGGTGCTGGAGGCGTACGACCAGGTCGTCTACATCCGCGCCGCCGTGGCGCCGGCGGTGCTCTCCAGCGACACCGTGCTGAGCAACTACCACCGGGCCATCGCCGCGCTGCTCAACCTGCTGGCCGAGCCGTCGCCCGGCGAAGACCAGCGGGCCCTGACCAACGCGGTGCTGCGCTACGTGCAGCTCTCGCGGGTCAAGGAGCTGTCGTCGCGGATCCGGGCCGAGCTCTACGCCGCCGCCCGGGCCGGCCGCTACGAGGTGGACGACCAGGTCTCCCTGACCGACCTGCGGGCCCAGCAGCTCACCGCGCTGGGCGCGTTCCGGGTGGCCGCGACCACCGACCAGGTCCGCCGCTACGACCAGACCTCGGTGGACCCGGCGTTCGTCTCGGCCGCCCGGCTGGAGGAGCAGACCCTGCCCAGCGGGGCCGCCGAGCCGGCGCTGCTGCCGGCGACGCAGTGGTGGGCGGCCAGCGAGCAGCGGCAGGAGCTGCTCCGCCAGCTCGAGCGCGAGGTCCTCGACGACGCCGTACGCCAGGCCGACGACGCCAGCGCCCGGCAGTTGCGGGACACCCTGCTGGTGGTCGGCGGCATCGTCGGCGTGCTTCTGGTGGCCGTGCTGATCTCGCTGCTGGTCGGCCGGTCGGTGGCCCGGTCGATGCGGCAGCTGCGCGGCCAGGCGCTGCGGATCGCGCAGGTGGAGCTTCCGCACACCCTCGACCGGCTGCGCGCGGTGGACCGCCCGGTGAGCGCGATCGACGTGCCGCCGGCGGTGGTCGACTCGCAGGACGAGATCGGTGAGCTGGCCGAGGCGTTCGTGGCGGTGCACCGCAGCGCCGTCGACGTCGCGGTCGAGCAGGCGATGATGCGGCGCAACGTCAACGCCATGTTCGTCAACCTGGCCCGGCGCAGCCAGGTGCTGGTCGAGCGGCAGCTCGAACTCCTCGACGAGCTGGAACGCGAGGAGAGCGACCCGGAGCAGCTGGAGAACCTGTTCAAGCTCGACCACCTCGCCGCCCGCATGCGCCGCAACGACGAGAGCCTGCTGGTGCTCGCCGGCACCGAGTCCAGCCGGCGGTGGAACCGGCCGGTCGGCCTCGGCGCGGTGCTGCTGGCGGCCAGCGCCGAGATCGAGCAGTACCAGCGGGTACGCCACGACTCCCGGTCCGACCTGCACGTGGTCGGGCACGCGGTGGGCGACCTGGTGCACCTCTTCGCCGAGCTGCTGGAGAACGCCACCGCCTTCTCCCGGCCGGACACCGTGGTGCGGGTCATCGCCGGGGCCGACGGCACGGGCGCGTACGTGGAGATCGTCGACCAGGGGCTCGGGATGAGCCCCGCCGCGCTGGCCGAGGCGAACGCGGTGCTGGCCGAGCCGCCGGCGGCCGACGTGGCCGCCTCCGAGCGGATGGGCCTGTTCGTGGTGAGCCACCTGGGCGCCCGGCACGGCGTGCAGGTGCGGTTGCGGGGCGGCCACGAGGGCCTGGTGTCCCGGGTCCGGATCCCGGCCGAGCTGCTGGCCGCCGCGCCCCCGCCCGGGCTGGAGGAGCCCGCCGCGCCGCGGATGCTGACCAGCCAGGTGGCCGCCGCGTCCCGCCTGACGCCCGGCGCCGGCCCGCTCCGGGCGGCGACCACCGAGCTGCCGGTGGCCGGACGACGCCCGCTGGCGCCGCCGGCGGCGCTGCCGGTGTCGCCGTTGACGGGGCTCCCGCTCGGCGCGGCGCCGCCCGCGGCGGAGGCATCGCCGCCCGGGCTGGGCGGGGCGGCCGTGCCGAGGCCGCGTCCGGTGCCCGGCCGGGCCGAGGACGTTCTCGCCCCGGCGGCCGGGTCGCCGGCCGGCGGTGGCTGGTTCAGCCGCCAGGGCCCGTCGTCGGCGGTGCTCGGCGTGACACCGCCGCCCGCCGCAACGCCGGTCACCGGAGGCACCAACGAGCGGGGCCTGCCGGTACGCGTACCGATGGCCCAGCTCACCGCGGTCACCCAGCCCGCCGGCCCGAACCGCTCAGCCCGTCAGGAGCCGGACCCGGAGTCGGTCGGCGGCATGCTGTCCCGCTACTACAGCGGGGTGCGGCGGGCGGAGGCCGAGGAGACCACCGAGATCTACCTGCCGGGCGATGAAGGAGGACGACGACAGTGACGACGTTGAGCCAGGAGGCACGGGACCTGAGCTGGCTGGTGAACGCGTTCGCGGAGCGGGTGCCGGGGGTGGCGCACGCCGTGGTGGTCTCCTCCGACGGGCTACTCGTGGCGATCTCCGCGCACCTGCCCCGCGACCACGCGGACAAGCTCGCCGCGGTGACCTCGGGGCTGATGAGCATCACGGCCGGCGCGGCCCAGATGTTCGACGGCGACGTCGTGAAGCAGACCGTGGTCGAGATGGGCCGGGGCTACTTCCTGGTCATGCAGATCCGGGACGGCTCGATCCTGGCCACGCTGGCCGGGGCGGACGCCGACATCGGTGTGGTCGGCTACGAGATGGCCCGGTTGGCCAAGCAGGCCGGCGAGATGCTCACCCCGGCGCTGCGGGCGGAACTCCAGCAGGCGCTGCCCCGCTGAGCCGGGGCGAGGCCCGGGCCGCGCGAGGCGCGCCCGGACCGCCCTGTCACGGGCGGGTTCCGGGGGAAACGGGGCGGGTAAGGAGCGCGGGGCGGAATAGACCACG